>WFNR01000012.1 GCA_015488485.1 Cyclobacteriaceae bacterium
GGCCGGCTATATCAATGCCTTCCGGGTGGAGATGCTGCCCGAAGGGGCCGACCCGCTGGATGTGCGCTACAATGTCATTCAGTGGGTGCACCGCTCTACGCGCGGCTGGTCGTATGGCGCCAGCGTAGTGGACCCGCGCACCGGTGAGATCATCAAAGGGCATGTGTCGCTAGGCTCGCTGCGAGTCAGGCAGGACTTCCTGATAGCCGCGGGGCTGCTAAGCCCTTACCGGAGCGATAAGGTGCCGGATACCATGAAGGAGATGGCTCTGGCGCGTATCCGTCAACTGGCAGCCCATGAGGTGGGGCATACGCTGGGGCTGGCCCACAATTACTCCTCCAGCATGGATGGCCGCGCCTCGGTGATGGATTATCCGCACCCCTATATTACGGTAAAAGACGGTAAACTGGATTTTTCGCAGGCCTATGCCACCGGTATTGGCAGGTGGGATAAGGTGAGTATTGCCTATGGCTATCAGGATTTTCCTGAAGGTACGGATGAAAGTCAGGCTCTGCATCAGATCCTGCTCGATGCCTATCAGAAGCAGGGGCTGTCATTTATCTCCGACCAGGATGCCCGCCCTGCGGGCAGCGCCCATCCGCGAGCGCATTTGTGGGACAACGGTAGTGATGCGGCAAGCGAACTGCTAAGGGTATTGCAGGTACGTGAGGTAGCGTTGTGCCAGTTTGGCGAGGCGGCCGTGCCGGTAGGGCAGCCGCTGGCCTTACTCGAAGAGGCGTTGGTACCGGTGTATTTCTTTCACCGCTACCAGACCGAGGCGGCCGTAAAGGTGATTGGCGGCCTCTACTATACCTATGCCATACGGGGTGACGGCCAGGTACCGGTACGGCTGGTGCCGCCCGCTGAACAGCAGGCGGCCCTGGAGGCGGTGCTGGCTACCCTGTCGCCCGATGTGCTGGCCTTGCGCGAGGAGGTATTGCAAACAATACCGCCCCGCCCGCTGGGCTATAAGCGCCACCGCGAGACTATCAAGTTGCGTACCGGCCTCACCTTTGATCCGCTGGCGGCTGCCGAAGCGGCTGCCAATATGACGGTAGGCCTGCTGCTACGCCCCGAGCGTGCCTCCAGGCTGGTGGAGTACCACAGCCGCGATGCCAGCCAGCCGGGGCTGGACTATGTGCTGGATAAGCTACTGCAGGCCACCTGGTACAGCCGATCTCTACCGGGCTATAAGGGGCAGATACGCCATGTGGTGAATGACGTAACGCTGCATCATCTGCTGCAACTGGCCGGTCAGGATAAAGCCACTGTGCAGGCACGGGCTATTACCTGGAGTAAAATAAAGGAACTGGAAAAAAGATTGCAGGCCCAGTTGACCAAGGCCACCGATGCCGATGAACAGGCCGCCCTGCAATATGCCCTGCGCCAGATAGACTTGTTTACCCGTAATCCGGATAAGTCTATGGCTGAAGAGCCGCTGGCGCCACCGCCAGGCTCGCCCATTGGCAGTGATTTTGTTTATTAACCCAGAAAATTCATCTGAATTTTTGGAATTAATCCTATTATAAATTTCTGATAATCTGATGTTAGAAAGACTATATATCCATTCATTATGAATAAAGCGGGTTAAAATGCCTTTGATAAAAATATTTTCTTCACCGGAGAAAGCCACGGAGACTGTACCCGCAGGTACGATGAAGCGCTTGCTGATCGGGGAGCGCAAGCTTACCCTGGCGCATACTGCCCGAGGCTGGCGTGCCTTTGACAACCTTTGTCCGCATCAGCATGAGCCGCTGCATAGGGGTACGATTACGCCTTATCAGGAAGTGGTATGCCCGCTGCATCATTACCGCTTCGACCTGACTACCGGCAGGGAGGCCAGCAACCGCTGTAGCGACCTGCGCCTCTATAAAGTGATAGAAAAACCGGATGGCCTTTTTGTGGAAATATAATAGTGAGCTGGTGTAGAATATTTTCGTATTAAATAGTTGTGATTTTTCGAGCAAATTAGATAATTTCATAGCTGCAAATCAAATGCGCCAAAAGGGCGGATTATCATGTATTTCTTACTTAAAATCCTGTAGTGATGAAGAAAATAATTGTCGGTTCCACCAATCCGGTGAAGATCAAGAGCGTAAAGTTAGCTTTTGAAACGGCTTTCCCGGAAGAAGAGTTTGATGTTGAAGGGGTGTCTGCGGTCTCTGGTGTCAGAGACCAACCTTTATCGAGTGAAGAAACCCTGCAAGGCGCCCGCAACCGGGCTGATTTTGCCAAACAGCGCTATGAAGCGGATTATTGGGTAGGTATAGAAGGTGGCATTGAAGATCATGAGGGAGTGTTGGAAGCTTTTGCCTGGATGGTGGTGCTGGGTGCCGATGGTACTGTCGGCAAGGCGCGAACTTCCAGCTTTGTGCTGCCGCACGAGGTGAGCCTGCTGGTACGGGCCGGAATGGAACTGGGCAGGGCCGATGATCAGGTGTTTAACCAGGTACACTCCAAGCAGAAAAACGGAGCGGTGGGGCTGCTCACCAACGATATCATCGATCGTACGGAATATTATAAACAAGCCGTCATACTGGCGCTGGTGCCGTTCCTCAAACCGGAGCTGTACTGATTTTCGACTTTTGAAGCATAGTAAAGAGATGAGTAGTCAGTTAATGCCTATTCCGGAGGAGTTTTTTGCCTTTGAAAACGGACAACCCTTTACGCACTGCCAGATATGCAATAAACCACTGCTTACCGGCAACAGTGACTATTTTATTGAAAAAGTAATCCGCAATTATCCGGGACAGGGAGTGCAGGATGTGGTGTATGAATATGCGGTTTGCTGGCATTGTGCCGAAGAAAACAGCCAGCGTATGTCGGAAGAATCGCTGCAGAATATTCAGGCATATTTCAATGCCCAGATGGCTTTTCTCTACCAGGTACAAGAGTATCAGCAAAGATGGCCCGAGATCAGCAACCCGCTACCTGACCATTGCCTGGTTACCGGACAGTCGAAAGCAGATCTGGATGAATATATGATTTACGGCCATTTTCGTGGCGATCAAATGGTGCGCTCTACCATGCCTTATTTGTTCAGCGGTCAGGTGCTGGATGAGCTGGGCGAATGTCTGTCAGAAAAGACCCGTGATGAGCTGGATGATTTCCGGGATAAGTATTTTGGCGGTCCGCCCGAGCTGGAAGAACTGTGGAAGAGCCGCAGGCCGGTGTTTTTCTGAAGTATTTTTTAGGACTGCGCAAAGGACATAGTATGAAGCTTCCGAAGGCAGAGGCCAGATAGCGGAAGACGGAGGTATGATATCAGATGACCGAGGTTGGATGATGAATATTGAACATATTCTAAAATCTTAAATTGTTGATCTGCTATCATCAATCCTAACCGCCAAGAGCGCCAAGAAATCGCAAAGGGCGCTAAGCGATGAATGCGGAGATGAGAGAATGCGAATATGCGGAAATGCGGCTTGGAGCTTGGTTGCCGGGCAGGGCAGAAGTTTTAACCGGGAATTGTCATTAGAAAATCTAATAACAATTGACGAATTGAAAATCAATGGGTTACGAAGCTAATCGTATTATCCAAAAGGGATTTTCAATTGTCACGGTTAACGCAAGCGTTCAATGATATTTGGAAAGGAGGTGCTGAATGACGGTTTCCCTTCAAAAAGGCCATAGACTGCTGAGCCGCTGCCACTCATAGCGGCATAGCTGGCTCCGGCTTCATAGAGTTGTTGCTTCAGTTCGTGTACCGGCTGCGGAGCGCTTTTCTCAAAATCATTTTTTACCAGGTTGCGCCATTCTGCTACGGGTGTTGTTTCCAGCGTTTGCCGGAGGTCTAGCGGAGTCGGTTGCGGTGTTACCTGCCGGTAGGCAGCTGCCGTATCGATATGCAGTTGCGGATAGACAACGATTATGTGCCAGCCTGCCAGGCTGAGGTGCAGGGGAGTAAGCACCTCTCCGCGGCCACTGGCCAGCACCGGCCGGTTGTCGATAAAGAAAGGGCAGTCGCTGCCCAGCCGCCCGGCATAGTGGCGCAGGCGCTCATTGTCCAGGCCCAGGGCAAATTTGTCGTTGAGCAGCTTCAGCATAAAAGCGCCATCGGCAGAGCCGCCTCCCAGGCCGGCACCGATAGGGATGTGCTTGTGCAAATGGATGTGCACGGGGGGCAGATCGAAATCGGCACGCAGCAGGTGGTAAGCCTGCAGGCACAGGTTGTCGTTGCCGGGTATGGCCAAGCCGCTGGTGGTAAGGCGGGTGCGCTCAGCGGCTATCACCTCCAGGGCATCGTGCCAGGGTGCGGGATAAAAACACGAGAGCAACTCGTGGTAGCCGTCAGCCCGCTTACCCGTGATGTAGAGGCCGATGTTTATTTTGGCATTGGGGAAGCACAGCATGGCGGCTGCTATTGCCCGCTCAACTGATTGATGATGTCTTCGCTGATACCGGTGGTAGAGAAGCCGCCATCATGCATCAGGTTTTGCATGGTAACCTTACGGGTCAGGTCGGAGAACATCACCACAATGTAATTGGCACAGTCCTCGGCCGTAGCATTGCCCAGGGGCGACATCTTGTCGGCAAAGTCGAGAAAGACATCGAAGCCGCCTACTCCGCTGCCGGCCGTGGTGGGCGTAGGCGATTGCGAAATGGTGTTGACACGTACCTTTTTCAACTTGCCGAAGCGGTAGCCGTAGCTGCGGGCTATGGACTCGAGCACCGCCTTGGCCTGCGCCATATCGGAGTAGTCGGGAAAGGTGCGCTGTGCGGCAATATAGGTAAGGGCTACAATCGAGCCCCATTCGTTCATGGCATCCTGCTTCTCGGCTACCTGCATTACTTTATGAAAAGAGATGCCGGAAATATCCAGGGTTTTGAGCATCCAGTCGTAGTTGAGGTCGCCATAGGAGCGGCCCTTGCGCACATTGGGGCTCATGCCGATGGAATGCAGGATAAAATCGAGCTTACCACCCAGTATCTCCATCGACTTGCTCACCAGGTTTTCCAGGTCTTCTACCGAAGTGGCATCGGCCGGAATAACTTCAGCCCCTACCTGCTCGGCCAGTTCGTTTATTTTGCCCATACGAAGGGCTATGGGGGCGTTGGTAAGCACAAACTCGCCACCTTCTTCGTGTACCTTGAGGGCTGTTTTCCAGGCGATGGAATTCTCATCCAGTGCTCCGAAAATGATACCTTTTTTGCCTTTTAAAAGATTATATGCCATGACAATGATTTTTCTGCGATTAACAAAATTGTTTACGGTTGTAAAAATAGTTTAAAAAATCTAATGGTAAAGCAGGGCTTTGTGCCTGGCGCAAAAAAGCTACGGCCGCAAATTTTTGCAGCCGTAGCTATATTTCTCGGGAAGAAGTCAATAGCCCTGTTAGTGTCCGGCTTATTAGCAAACCAGTTTAGTGTTTCACCTTCACCGGATAAGGCGGCCGTTTGGGCGTTGCCGGTGGATTTTCCTCCAGTTGTTTCAGCACAATCTCAATGGCTTTTTCCAACTGCGGGTCATGGCCTTTGATGACTTCGGCCGGCCATTGCTCCACTTCTACATCGGGCGGTACGCCCACATTTTCTACTACAAAGCCGTCTTTGGTCCAAATGGCCACGTTCGGGGCGGTTACCGAGGCCCCGTCAATAAATTCCGGGAAGCCCAGAATACCCACCAGACCACCCCAGGTGCGCTTGCCTACCAGGGTGCCTACCTTGAATTTGCGGAACATCCAGGGCAGCATATCACCGCCCGAGCCGGCATTTTCATCGATAATCATCACCTTGGGGCCTTGTATGGAGGCGCTGGGCGATTTTAAATCCTTGCCGTAGCGGAAGTTCCAGTGTGCCTGATAAGGCCGCATGAGGATATCTATGTAATAATCGGCCAGTTGTCCCCCGCCATTAAAGCGCTCGTCAATGATGATAGCCTGGCGATCGGCCTGCGGGAAAAAGTAGCGCTTGAAGTACTCATGTCCCAGCCTGGCGGTATTGGGCACATATACATAGGCTACCCGGCCGTTGGTGGCTTCTTCTACCTTACGCAGGTTGCCTTCTACCCAGTCGCGGTTGCGCAGGGCATATTCGCTGCGGATGGGCACTACATTTACTACTCTGGCGCCCTGCAGTGATGGGTTAGGCCCTACGGTAAGCTCGACAATTTTGCCGGCTGTATTTTCAAAATAACTGAAAATATTATCGTCCGTAGTCAGGTTACGACCGTTCACGGCCAGTAGGTATTCGCCTTGCTGCACGTTGATACCCGGCTCGGTAAGCGGGGAGCGCAGATCGGGGTTCCAGTTGAGGCCACCATATATCTTTTTGAAGCGGTAACGGCCGTTTTCCAGGCTGTAGTCGGCTCCGAGCAGGCCGCCTGCTATTTGTTTGGGCTGATACAGCCTATCGCCCCTGCCCTGCAGGCGATGATGACCTACGGCCAGCTCGCTGCACATCCACTGGATTACCCGGTTGAGGTCTTCACGGCACGACAGGTCGGCCAGGAAAGGCTCGTATTTTTGCCGCATGGCTTGCCAATCGGCCCCATGCATGCCGGGGTCGTAAAAATAATCGCGGTTAATGCGCCAGGCTTCGTTGAAGATGTTGCGCCACTCGGCCAGCGGCTCTGTTTTCACCTCAATGGCAGCCGTGTTGAGCTTGCCCTTACCGCCTGCCGGCTTGCTACCGGCCTGGGTAATGCCGTATTTGCCGGCATATTCATAAAGCATTTTATCGCCTTTGGCTGATATTTCAAAGTCTGTCACTTTCATGATCTCTTTTTCCTTTTTATCGTCCAGGCTAAAGCTATACAGGTTGCCTTCAGCCAGATAGAGCAGCTCGCCTTTTTTGTTGACGGCCAGCTTTTTATAATCCCGCGCTTTTATGGGCAGGGCTATAATGCGGTGCTGCAGGCCTTCGGTATCTATTTGTAGTGATGAGGAGGAAGTAGTCGTTTTGGCTTTACGTTTTTTGGTGTCCGGCTTTGCATCGGCCGGCTGCTGCTCATCAGCCGCTATTTCTTCATCACTCTCTTTGGCCAGCGGTGACAGCCGGTCTTTTTGCAGGGTAACCAGGTAGATATAACTGGTCATTTCCATGTCCTGATTCGATTGGTCGAACCAGTTGACCACCGGGCCGGCATCGGTAGAGGCCAGGAAGTAGAGGTATTTGCCCTCGCGGTCGAATACCGGGCGGGAGGCATCGCTCAGGCCATCGGATACCGGGTAAGATTTGCCTTGTGTAAGCGAGTATAAAAATATCTGGCGAAAGTTGGTATCGAGTACCTTGTCATAGACCAGCCATTGTGAGTCGGGCGACC
>WFNR01000013.1 GCA_015488485.1 Cyclobacteriaceae bacterium
GAGATAAACTTCATGGTCAGCCGGTTGAGGCGACCGGGCAACAGCTTGGCCAGCACCCATAGTAGCTTAAACGACCAGGTCATCGGATAATGCACGCGCTTGCCGTGAGCCGCCCGCCACACAGTGCGCGCCACCATATCGGCCGTAAGTCGTACCCCGAGCGTGCGCATGCTTTTCGTCTCCGGGGCCTGCTGTAGCATGGGTGTCTTCACAAAAGGCGGCAGGATATCACTTACGTGGATTTGATAGCGCTGCCACTCGATATTCAGCGCTTCGGTAAGGCCGCGCACGGCAAATTTGGTGGCCGAATAGCTGGCCATATCGGGAGTGCCATAGAGGGCCGAGGCCGAAGCCATATTGATAACCCGGGCCGGGGCGCTGGCCTGCAGCAGCGGGAAAGCCAAACGTGTGCAATTGATAGTGCCGGTCAGGTTTACCGCAACGATTTTCTGATGCGCTGCCAGGTCAATTTCTTCGAAAGGACCTACCGCCAGCACTCCGGCACAATTGAACAACACATCCAGGCGCCCCTGGGTAAAGGTGCTGAAATGATCCAGAGCCGCTTGCACCGAGGTGGCATCGGTTACATCCAGATGACGATAGCAGGTAGCTTCCCCCAATTGTTGATGCAGTTGCGCCAGTGCTTCTTCATTCAGGTCGTACAGGCCGGCACGCCAGCCCCGGCTGACAAATAATTCTGCTACCGCGCGGCCAATGCCTGAGGCGGCTCCGGTAATGAAGATGGTGGGTTGCTTATTCATACATACAGGTAAACAGCGCTAATATAGGATTTTTCGGGGGCTACCGACTCTTCGGATTTGTGTTTCTTGAGTTGAGTAAATAAACCAGGTTGTTTTCGCCTGTCTGATATTTCATTGGTGAAAGGCCTGCCTTCGAGAGCCTGGCTTCGGGCGCCTCAGCCATATGCTTTCGAGAACCTGCCTTCGAGAACCTCAGGCAGATCAGGCAGAACAGGCAGATCAGGCAGGACAGGCAGATCAGGCAGGACAGGTAATACAGGCAGGACAGCCAGAGCAGCCAGTAGACTCGTCTAAAAATCTTAAATCATCATTCGTTAACCCTTGTTCAGGATTCAATGCACAAATAAGAGTTTTCTACTGGAGGCTAAATTAAGTAAAGCACGCAGACTATGGGCCGAGTGACTCTTTTACTGGCGACAAAAGTGGCGACAGCTTTTTCGCCACTCCCAAAACCGGTCTTTTTCGCCCGTTTTGGGCGTTTTTAGTAGTGCCAGGAGTGGGACTTGAACCCACACGGCCCGAAGGCCACAAGATTTTAAGTCTTGCGTGTCTACCAATTCCACCATCCCGGCAGCCAGGGCAAAACAGCGCTGCCCATAAATAAAAAAAGAGCGAAAGACGGGACTCGAACCCGCGACCCCGACCTTGGCAAGGTCGTGCTCTACCAACTGAGCTACTTTCGCTTTTAATTATTGTTTTTTCATCAAAATACCACCGTAAGAGGCGTTTCTCAAACGGGAATGCAAATTTAAGTAAGTCGGTTTAATTTGCAAGAGTACACCTATATTTTTAAGCACTCTTTTTCATTTGTTCGTATTCCTTTTTCAACTGGTAGGCTTCCCGCTTATTGCGCGAGTCCTTGATATGTTTGGGCACCTCTTTGATGTCCCAAATTAATCCCAGCCAGGACAGCATCTTTAGTATATAGTAAGTGATGTCTATTTCCCACCAGTAAAAACCCTGACGAGTGGATGACTCATAATAGTGATGGTTGTTGTGCCAGCCCTCTCCCAGAGTAATAAGCGCCAATATCAGACTGTTGCGCGATTCATCACCTGACTCATAACGCTGCCGCCCCAACTTGTGCATAATGGAATTGATAGAAAATGTGCCGTGGTACAACAGAATAGTGCTCAGGAAGTAACCAATCAATAAGGTGGAAACTCCGCCCGGTACACTAAAAGTAGCCGCTATGCTGCCACCGTTTACAATGCCGCCCAGCACCATCACCAGCAGGGCCAGGGTAAGCGGTGGTACCAGGTGGTACTTGTTGAGCCAGCGCAATTCCGGGTATTTGCTGAAGTCGCTAATGCCCTCATAGTCGGTGTCCTTAAAATCCGGTCCCAATATCCAGCCGATGTGCGAGTACCAGAAGCCATAGAGCTTCATTGAATGCGGATCGCCAGGGGTGTCGCTGGTACGGTGGTGTACACGATGATGCGCTCCCCACCACAACACCCCTTTCTGCATGGAGGTCTGCGCCAGAAAGGCCATCACAAACTGAAACCAGCGTGATGTCTTAAAAGTACGATGCGAGAAATACCGATGGTAAAAACCGGTAACAAAGAACATACGGGTAAAATACAGTACGATGGCCACGGTCCAGTCGAACCAGGTGGTACCCGTAAAGAAAGCCAGCAAAGGCACCATGTGAATGAGGATCATCTCAATGGTTTTGTTAAACCTTACCGGCTGGCGGTTTTGTAATTGAACGGAATTGGATTGCACTACTAAGATATTTTACTACTCCTACAAAGATACAGGGTAAAGCCCAGAATAGCTACACCGCTTGTAAAAAGGTGATTCCACCCCTAATCCCGCACCTTCTTCTGCAACTCGTTCAGCTTGAGCAACGCCTCTACCGGAGAGATGGTGTTGATGTCAAACGACTTGAGCACTTCCAGCACAGCCTGCAGGCGCGGGTCGGTATCGAAAAGGGTCATCTGGTAGCTTTGCGGTACCTGGGCCAGTTTTTCGGCTGTACGTTTTTTGGAGTGCCCCTCTTCCAGAAAATGCATGATTTCGCTGGCCCGCAGTACTACCGGGTTGGGCATACCGGCCATTTGGGCCACATGGATACCGAAACTATGCTCGCTACCGCCCGGCTTCAGCTTGCGCAGAAAAATCACCTTGTCGCCCACTTCTTTCACACTTACGTTAAAATTCTTCACACGCTCCAGGTCTTCGGCCAGTTGGTTGAGCTCGTGGTAGTGGGTGGCAAACAGGGTACGCGGCTGATACTGGCCGTTATTATGCAGGTATTCCACGATGGCCCAGGCTATGGCCACGCCATCATAGGTGCTGGTGCCGCGCCCTATCTCATCCATCAGAATCAGGCTGCGCTCCGACAGATTGTTGAGGATACTGGCCGTTTCGGTCATCTCCACCATAAAGGTTGACTCCCCCTGACTCAGGTTGTCGGAGGCGCCCACCCGGGTAAAAACCTTGTCCACCAGGCCAATGGTGGCCTTTTCGGCCGGCACAAAACTGCCCATCTGCGCCATCAGCACGATCAGGGCCGTCTGCCGCAGCAAGGCCGACTTACCCGACATGTTGGGGCCGGTAATAATAATTATTTGTTGAGAATTGTTATCAACAAAAACATCGTTGGGCACATAACTCTCGCCCAGCGGCATACTTTTTTCAATTACCGGATGGCGGCCGTTTTTGATATCGATGGCCATGCCGTCATCAACCTGCGGGCGGCAATAATTATTCTGCCGGGCGGCCAGGGCAAACGAAATCAGCACATCGAGGGCGGCCAGCACGCGGGCATTTTGCTGAATATGGCTCACATACTCAGCCACAAAGGCTACCAGGTCGGCAAACAGTTGCTGCTCCAGCACCTGCAGGCGGCTCTCGGCAGTCAGAATTTTCTCTTCGTACACTTTAAGCTCTTCGGTGATATAGCGCTCGGCATTCACCAGGGTCTGCTTGCGTATCCACTCGGGTGGCACCTTGTCCTTATGTGTATTGCTCACCTCCAGGTAGTAGCCAAACACCTTATTGTAGGCAATTTTCAACGAGCTGATGCCGGTGCGCTCTACCTCCCGGTCGCGTATCTGCATCAGGTAGTCCTTGCCGGAATAAGCGATGCTGCGCAGCTCATCAAGCTCGGCATTTACTCCGTCTTTGATGATGCCTCCTTGCTGCAACTGGGCCGGAGCTTCCTGGTTGAGTTGCTCTTCCAGGCGCTGCTGTAGCAGCTCGCACTTGTTTAGCTGGTCGGCATATTCCTGTAATATGCTGCCACCTTGTTGCAGCACCTCCTTGATGGGTAAGGTGGCCGCCATGGCGCGCTGCAGCATCACCAGCTCGCGCGGGTTGATGCGCCCTACAGCCACCTTGGAAATCAGGCGCTCCAGATCGCCTATCTGGCGCAATTGCTCCAGCAATTTATCGCGCAGCAGGTCTTGCCCGAGAAACGCCTCTACCACCGCCAGCCTTTTGTCAATGGCCTGCTTGTCTTTAAGGGGCATCACCAGCCATTTCTTCAGTAGCCGCCCGCCCATCGGGGTTACGGTGTGATCCAATATCTTAATCAGCGGAATGCCGGCCTCGGCCTGCGGATACACCAGCTCCAGGTTGCGGATGGTAAACTTATCGAGCCAGACGTATTTTTCTTCGGCAATACGTGAGATGGCCAGAATATGGCTGGTCTCCTTGTGTTCGGTCTCGTTCAGATAGTGCAGCACCGCTCCGGCAGCGGTTATAGCCAGCCGCTGGTTTTCCAGGCCAAAGCCTTTCAGGTTGGTGGTGCCGAATTGCTGCAGCAGGGTTTCATAGGCATAGTCCTCGCCATACACCCAGTCGTCCAGGGCAAAAGTGGTGTGGTCTTCGCCCAGCCACTGGTGCACCGCCTCTTTTTGCCCTTTGGCAAAAATAATCTCGGCCGGATTAAAACTCTGCACCAGTTTCTGCACGTATTCCGGGGTGCCTTCGGCCGCCATAAACTCACCGGTCGACAGGTCGAGGAAAGCAATACCGGCCGCCTCTTTGGCAAAACATACCGAAGCAAGAAAATTATTGGTTTTGGTATCCAGCACATTGTCACTGAAAGCCAGCCCCGGGGTTACCAGCTCGGTAACACCCCGTTTGACAATGCCCTTGACACTCTTGGGGTCTTCCAGTTGGTCGCAAATGGCCACCCGATGGCCGGCCCGCACTAATTTGGGCAGGTAGGTGTCGAGAGCGTGGTGCGGAAACCCCGCCAGCTCCACTTCGGCTGCCGAGCCGTTGGCACGCTTGGTAAGCACAATATCCAGCACCTTACTGGCGGTAATGGCATCTTCTCCGAAAGTCTCATAAAAATCACCTACTCTAAACAGCAACAAAGCTCCCGGGTACCTGGCCTTGATGGCGTTGTACTGCTTCATCAGCGGAGTTTCTTTGGTAGCTTTGGTCTTGCCCATAAATCTTCGGAGGTATGGCCTGTAAACTTAGCAAAGTTCCGTAATTTTTGCGCGGCAAATATCATCTTAACTGCACTAAATTTATGCGTAAGCTAAAAAACGAAGAACTGGCGCGCCTGAGCGTTGACCAATTTAAGGCAGCCGCCAAAACACCGCTGGTAGTGGTGCTGGACAACCTGCGTAGTATGAACAACATAGGTTCGGCTTTTCGCACGGCCGATGCCTTTTTGGTCGAGCAAATCCTGCTTTGCGGTATTACGGCCCGCCCCCCGCACCGCGAAATACACAAAACCGCCCTGGGCGCCACCGAATCGGTAATCTGGCAGTACTACGAAAATACCGCTGATGCCCTGCGCTATTTGCAAAACCACGGCTACCGCGTGCTGGCTGTTGAACAAACCACCGGCAGCATCCCCCTGCACCGTTTTCAGCCTGAGGCCGGCCAGCCTTATGCGCTGGTTTTCGGCCATGAAATAAAAGGCGTAAGCGATGAGGCCGTAGCCCTGGCTGACGGCAGTGTGGAAATACCGCAACTGGGCACCAAGCATTCGCTTAACGTGGCTGTAAGCATCGGGGTAGTGTTGTGGGATTTTGCCTGTAAAATGCAGGCCTTTACCTAACGGTCATCCACCTGTGCCACCCCTGTAAATCCTGCCATAAAGCTATTGGTTACCAACTCCATCGCGTAACTTTGTTATGCCTTTGCCGGACAAGTGGCAGGGGCTGGAAAACGATCTGTCAACATAAAACTTTTTGTCATGAAATACCGCATAGAACACGATACAATGGGCGAGGTAAAAGTACCTGCCGACAAGTACTGGGGCGCCCAAACCGAACGTTCTTTCGAGAATTTTAAAATAGGTGGCCCGCGTCATCAAATGCCGTTGGAAATCATCAAGGCTTTCGGCTACCTGAAAAAGGCGGCTGCCATCACCAACTGTGAGCTGGGCGTGCTGCCGGCCGACAAGCGCGACCTGATCGCCCGTGTTTGTGACGAAATCATAGCCGGTGAGCTGGATGACCAGTTTCCGCTGGTAATCTGGCAGACTGGCTCCGGCACCCAGTCGAATATGAATGTAAACGAAGTGATTGCCAACCGCGCCCATGTATTGCTGGGCAACAAGCTGGGCGAAGGCGAGCGCTACATTCACCCCAACGATGATGTGAACAAATCGCAGTCGAGTAACGACACCTACCCCACCGCCATGCATATTGCCGCTTATAAAATGATTGTGGAAACCACCATACCAGGGGTAGAAAAGCTACGCGACACCTTGAAAAAGAAATCGGCAGAATTTAAAGATATAGTCAAGATAGGCCGCACCCACCTGATGGATGCCACCCCGCTTACGTTGGGTCAGGAGTTTTCGGGTTATGTGTCGCAACTCGACCACGGCCTGAGGGCCCTGCGTAATACACTTGCGCACCTTTCGGAATTGGCGTTGGGCGGCACGGCCGTAGGCACGGGCATCAACACCCCCAAAGGCTATGCCCCGCTGGTAGCCAAACATATTGCCGAGCTCACCGGCCTGCCTTTCGTTACGGCTGAAAATAAATTTGAAGCGCTGGCAGCTCATGATGCCATGGTAGAAACACATGGCGCCCTCAAGCAACTGGCAGTCAGCCTGATGAAGATTGCCCACGACATCCGCTCGCTGGCCTCGGGCCCGCGCTGTGGCATTGGTGAAATCATCCTGCCGGCCAACGAACCGGGTTCTTCCATCATGCCGGGTAAGGTGAACCCCACCCAGGCCGAAGCCCTGACTATGGTATGCGCCCAGGTAGTGGGCAACGATGTGGCCGTATCGGTGGGCGGCATGAACGGCCACTATGAACTCAACGTGTTTAAGCCACTGATTGCCAGCAATGTGCTTACCTCGGCCCGCCTGCTGGGCGATGCTTGCGTGTCGTTCAACGACAAATGTGCGGTAGGCATTGTGCCCAACTACGACCGCATCAAGCACAACCTGGAAAACTCGCTGATGCTGGTAACCGCCCTGAATCCGCACATCGGTTATGAAAAGGCCGCTAAAATAGCCAAGGCAGCCTATGAAAACGGCACCACCCTGCGCGAAGAAGCAGTAAAATCGGGTTTTCTGACTGCTGAAGAGTTTGACAAATGGGTAGATCCCAGCAAAATGATTGGCTCATTGGATGAGGAATAATTTGGTGGTTTTGTTTTTAATGGATTATTTTGATTAGTTTTATCACAAAATAATCAAAACCGGGATGAAAAAATTATTCGTACTTACTATTTGTCTGCTGATTGGCTTTGGCGCTTCGGCCCAATTATCGAAAGATGAGAAAAAAGAATGGAAGGCCAAGTGGAAAGCCTACAAGAAAGACCTGGAAGGTTTTAAGGAACTGGTAGAAGAAAACCAGACCATGCGCAGCCAGTTGAGCACCACCAAGCGTAAACTGGAAAACCTGGAGTCGCAGATGGGTGAGAAAGATGCCAAAATTGCCGAACTGCAGGATCAGATCACCCGCATGCAGGCGCAGGTAGCTGCCGCCCGGGCCGAGGCTGAGAAGGCCAGAGCTGCAGCCGCCAACAAACCAGCTCAACCGGCTTCGCCCATGTCGATGGAGGGCGTGGTATTCAAGGTGCAGATCGGTGCCTTTGAGAAAAAGGATATGTCGAAGTTTTTCGACAACAATCCGATGTTCTCGGGCGAGACCGAAGACGGCCTGCAGAAGATCACCCTCGGCTTCTTCCGTGACTACTGGGAGGCCGACACCTTTAAGAAATACCTGCGCGAGATGGGCGTAAAAGACGCCTGGATTGTGCCTTACAAAGACGGTAAGCGCGTGCCCATCAAAGATGTGCTGGAAGGGGTAATTTAACAGACATTTAGTATAAACACACAAACCGCCTTGCATTGCAGGGCGGTTTTTTTATTTCTTTAAGCCCTTTTGTAATAATTAGCATGCTTGTGAGTCATAAAGGCGAACCAAAAAGCCAATGACCATGAAAAAGATTATTGCCATTCTGTTTTGCATGCTAGTAACAAGCCTGTTTTTAGTACGGGCCAACGATTATCCTTTTGAAGTAACCGTACGGGGCACAGGCCAGCCGGCAATTCTTATTCCGGGCCTGGGGTGCAGCGGTGACGTATGGCAGCAAACCGTAGATTCGCTGAGTCATCATTATGAATGTCATGTGCTGACACTGGCAGGCTTTGCCGGAGTGCCGCCCGTTGACTTGTCACAAGGCTATTTGCCGCAGATAAGCCAGGGGCTAGTCAACTATATTAAAGAAAAGCTGGATGAGAAGCCTGTCATCATCGGGCACAGCCTGGGCGGATTCCTGGCTTTGACCATAGCCGCTGACAATCCGGGAATTGCGAAAAAACTGGTTATCGTTGACTCATATCCTTTTATGCCTCTGGCATTTAACCCGCAGGCCACCGAAGAGAATGTCAAAGCGCAGGCACTACAAATAAAACAGATGATATTGCACAGCCCTGATAGTATATTTGCCATGCAGCAACAGCAAACATTGCAAACCATGGTGACGGACAAGCAGCAGGCTGCACTGGCTGCCGGCTGGACGCTGCAATCGGACCGCCCCACCCTGGCACAAGCCATGTACGAATTGATGACAACCGACTTGTGTGATGAAATAGCCGCCATACAAGTGCCTGTGCTGGTGATGGGTAGCTGGTATGGAGCGCGCAGCTATGGTGTGACCCGCGAAATGGTGGCCGCCAATCTGCGGGCACAATATCAAAATGTGGCCAATTGCCGGATCATACTGGCTGATACCGCCTTGCATTTTATCATGTGGGATGAACCGGCCTGGTTTATCAATAGCCTGGCAGATTTTCTGGGCGATGAAGTCTAAAGAACAGGTCTTTCGCAATTACTACACGCAGTACAAGGATAAATTGTACCGTCTATGCCTGGGTTACACCGGCAACCGGGCCGATGCCCAGGATTTACAGCAGGAAATTCTGCTGCGCATCTGGCAGCATTTGGATAGCTTCAGGGGAGAGAGTAGTCTCTCCAGCTGGTGCTATCGGATTGCCACCAATACGGCCCTTAGCTATGCAGGGAAACAAAAGAGGCAGCAAGACAAACAAGAGCTACTAAAGGCCGAACTGACTCATTTGCATGACCACCGGGTATTGCCCAATGCAGAACAAGAAGAAGCAAGCCAACGACTATACAAGGCTATAGCCGGACTCAAAGAAACCGACCGGCTGATTATCGGCCTTTTGCTGGAAGGCTGTAGTTATAAGGAAATAGCCCACATTACCGGCTTGTCGCCCTCCAATACCGGGGTACGTATCAATCGAATCAAAAAGCAGTTGAGTAAAAAATTAACAAAAAATGAAGGATGAACTAAAAAACTGGCAACAGAGCTGGCAGCAGGAAAAAGCCCCTCTGCCGGACAGTAATACCTTATTGCAAATGCTCAATAAAATGGAGGCCAAAGCAAGCCGAGAGCGGGTTTTAATACTGCTGGCCTTTGTGCTGACCATAGGCTTTCTGATCTGGGTATTACCCTTATTTCAAAGTGCTTATTTTATAACCGGATTCAGCCTTATCGCCCTGGCCATGGTGATACTTCTTATCCGTTTGTTTATGCACAAACTGCGACCGGTAAACCGGATTGACTTGCTGGACAACAAAACCTTTCTCCAACAACAAATAAAAAGCTTGCGCTGGCGTATGCGCACTACTGCCGTGTATATGTGGGTGTACGCTTTCTTGCTGATGGCCGGTATAAATATTGTTTATCTCGATGCTCTTTCCGATCTGTCGCTATCCGGCCGCCTGGTAGCGCATGGAGGTGCCAGTTTGTTTATTTTAATAATTTTCGGCTGGGGGGTACGCAAACGTTTAAAAAAATACTGCCAGGAGTTGCTACCCCTCATTACAACGCTGGAAGATATGCAGCAGGCGACTGAAGGGTAAGGCTGACCTAAGTATTACCACCACCTGAAGCTGCCTTGCTGTACGGCAGATTTAATATCTTTATGGCCACACACCAGTGCTATGGCCGATTTCTTCGCTACCCCGGTTGAGTTCATCAAAGGCGTTGGTCCCGAAAGGGCCCAGCTTCTTAAAAAAGAACTGGGTCTGGCCACCTACAACGATCTGCTGCATTTCTTCCCCTTTCGCTACGAAGACCGCACGCGCTTCTACACTATTGCCGAGTTGCATGAGGACCTGCCGGCCGTACAAGTAGCGGCTCGCATCACCTCGTGGGAGGTAGTAGGGCACAAACGCAAGCAGCGCCTGGTGGCACAGGCCACTGACGACACCGGCACCCTGGAGCTGGTGTGGTTCAAAGGCCTTAGTTGGGTGCAGAAAAATCTGCAGCGTGGTGCCGAGTACATCCTTTTTGGCAAGCCCGGCCGCTACGGGCGCAAGCTCACTATGGCGCATCCCGAGCTGAGCATCGCCACCCCGGCCCAGGCCGAAGCGCGCTACCTGCAGCCGGTATATCCTTCTACCGAAACGCTGAAGCGCAAGTACCTCGATAACAAAGCCATGATGCGCATTATGCGCGATTTGTTAAAAAAAGCGCTGCCGCAGATCCATGACCCATTGCCGCCAGCTTTGCTACAGGAGCTTAACCTGTTGCCAGCCGCCAAGGCATACCGCCATATACATTTTCCGGAGAACGAAAACCTGCTCAAGCAGGCCCGCTTCCGGTTGAAATTTGAGGAGCTCTTTTACATTCAGTTACAGCTTCTGCAGCTCAAAGAAACACGCCTGACGCGCTACAAGGGCCAGGTATTCAAAGACACCTCCCTGCTCACCCGCTTTTACAACGAGCACCTGCCTTTTGAGCTGACCAACGCCCAGAAACGGGTGATCAGGGAGATCTACCACGATATGAAATCAGGGCGCCAGATGAACCGCCTGCTGCAAGGCGATGTGGGCTCAGGCAAGACAATTGTAGCTTTTATCTGCATGCTGCTGGTCATCAGCGAGGGCGCCCAGGCAGCCCTGATGGCGCCAACCGAAATACTGGCCACCCAGCACTACCAGGGCCTTAAACCCTATGCCGAGGCTATGGGGCTGCAGATCGCCCTGCTCACCGGCTCTACCAAAGCCAGCGAACGCAAGGCGCTGCACACCGCCCTGGAAGCCGGCCACCTGCACATCCTGGTAGGCACCCATGCCCTGCTGGAAGAGCGCGTGCGCTTCCGGCAACTGGGGCTGGCCATTGTAGATGAGCAGCATCGCTTTGGCGTGGCTCAGCGTGCCAAGCTGTGGCGCAAGAACAAGGAGGTGTTTCCGCACGTGCTGGTGATGACCGCCACCCCCATACCGCGCACCCTGGCCATGACCCTCTATGGCGACCTGGACGTATCGGTGATTGACGAGCTACCGGCCGGCCGCAAGCCAATCAAAACCCTGCATTATTACGATGCCAACCGCCTTAAGGTAAATGCTTTTCTGAAAAAGCAAATCGACCAGGGTCGTCAGGTGTATATTGTTTATCCGCTAATCGAAGAATCGGAAAAATCGGACCTGAAAGACCTGATGGACGGCTACGAGAGTGTGTGCCGCGCCTTCCCGGAATATCATGTGAGCATCGTGCACGGCAAAATGAAGCCCGAAGCCAAGCAGTTTGAAATGGAGCGCTTTGTAAAAGGGCAAACGCAGATTATGGTAGCCACCACGGTAATTGAGGTAGGGGTGGACGTGCCCAATGCCACGGTAATGGTGATTGAAAATGCCGAGCGCTTCGGGCTGGCGCAGTTGCATCAGCTCCGGGGCCGGGTTGGGCGGGGCGCCCAACAATCGTATTGCATACTGATGAGCAGCTTTAAACTCACCAGCGAGGCGCGCACCCGCCTGGAAACTATGGTGCGCACCACCAACGGCTTCGAGATTGCCGATACCGACTTAAAGCTGCGCGGCCCCGGAGACCTGATGGGCACCCAGCAAAGCGGCCTGCTCGACCTGAAGATTGCCGACCTGGCCCGTGATGGTGCCATCCTGCAACTGGCACGCGAAGAGGCCCGCAAGCTGCTGCAGGCCGACCCGCAACTGGCGCGCCCGGAGCACACCCTGTTGCGCCAAACCCTTGATAAGAAAGCGGCTGCCGGCATTCGCTGGAGCAGCATCAGCTAAGGCGGAAAATTCAGGTGAGTTTTCCGGGTTAGCGGAGTTTTTCCCGGATTACTTTTTCAGCTGCCAAAGGCTCCTGATGGTACCGCGCGGCACCAACAGCCAGACACGCTCATGCAGATAATAGAGCAGGAGCTTGATAAACAACTCCAGACCGGCTACTATCGATGATTTTTGCAGCACATCTTCACAGCCGGAGCCCTGAAAAATAAAATATGCCAGCGCAAAGGTGGTGAGGGTAGCTATCAGCCGCCAGGTGATTGCCTTCAGGATACTTCTTAGGTTCGAGTCTTTTTGCAGGTTTTTGTCAGTTGTCATGGCTCTGTTGTTTGCGGCAAATATCGGATAGCGGCTTGGCTGTTGGCCGCTTTTTAGCCAAAAATATTCTGTTGCTTTTTGCTAATTGACCTTCTTCCTGCATACTTGTGGCATGGATTACTACCCGCAGCGCATCGTATGCCTCACCGAGGAAACCACCGAAACCCTTTACCTGCTGGGGCAGCAAGACCGTATCGTGGGTATTTCGGGCTTTACGGTAAGACCTTCGCAAGCCCGCAAGGAAAAGCCTAAAGTATCGGCTTTTACTGAGGCCGATATAGAAACCATTGTAAAGTTGGAACCCGATTTGGTTATCGGGTTTTCGGATATCCAGGCAGATATTGCCAAAAAATTAATTGCCCGCGGCCTTACCGTCTGGGTAAACAACCATCGTAGTGTGGCGGGTATTTTGCAGATGATTGTACAATTAGGTGCACTGACAGGAAGTACTGAAAAAGCACTGCAACTGGCAAAGCGAATCAATAAGCAAATTGAAGAGATAAAAAAGGAAGCAAGCGTATGGCCACTACGGCCTAAGATTTATTTCGAAGAATGGTATGAGCCGCTGATCAGCGGCATCCGCTGGGTGGGCGAGATCATCTCGCTGGCCGGAGGGCAGGAGGCTTTTCCACAGCTAAGCCGGCAGTCGCTGGCCAAAGACCGCATCATTGCCGACCCGCAAGAGGTAGTGGCCGCCAACCCCGACATTATCCTGGCGTCCTGGTGCGGCAAAAAGTTCAAGCCCGCCCGGATGCTGGCCCGCCCCGGCTGGCAAGACATCAAGGCGGTAAAGGAAGGTTATGTATATGAAATAGATTCTGCCATAATACTGCAGCCCGGTCCGGCTGCCCTGCTGGAGGGCCTGCCCCAGATACACAGCATTGTAAAGCAATGGATTAAAGATAAGCTCTAGCCCCTTGCCTAATTATTTCTATCTTTAGCTGCAAACAGAACCTCTTCTATGAAACCGGATTATGATGTAATTGTGGTCGGTGCCGGATTGGCCGGCTTAACAGCCGCCCGCCAGTTGGAGCGCAGTAACCTGCGGGTATTGGTAATAGAAGCACGCGACCGGGTAGGCGGACGCAACGAAGAAGTAACCCTGGGCAATGATCTTACCCTTGAAGTGGGCGGCCAATGGATTGGTGCCAATCAGGAAAAAATGTTCGCGCTGTGCCGGGAGTTTGACCTGAAGCTCATCCCTACTTATAACGAAGGCGACAACCTGCTTTATATTAATGGCAAATGCAAAAGAATGGGCTCGCAGCGTGGAGCCATACCCAAACTTAACCCATTTGTGTTGCTCGATTTGTACCGTAGTATTAAAAAAATTGACAAACTGTCGGCACAGATT
This sequence comes from Cyclobacteriaceae bacterium, assembly GCA_015488485.1. Classification (GTDB taxonomy): domain Bacteria; phylum Bacteroidota; class Bacteroidia; order Cytophagales; family Cyclobacteriaceae; genus S012-113. The sequence goes on from WFNR01000013.1 coordinate 13,938, forward strand.
GATCTGACTAACCCCTGGCAGCACCCGCGTGCCCGCGAATGGGATGGCCACACCCTCGAGAGTTGGATAAGACAAAATATCAGCACCCACCAGGCGCGGGAGTACTTCCGGGTGGTGGCCGAGGCGGTGTTTGCCACCGAAGCCAGCGATTTCTCTTTCCTGCATTTTCTTTTTTACTTAAAATCAGGGCAAGACCTGGAAACCTTGATAAGTGTCGAGAAAGGCGCCCAGGAGTATCGTGTAGCTGGTGGCACACAGCAGATCAGCCGCTGCCTGGCCGGTTCGTTGCAAACACCCGTGCTGCTTGACAGCCCGGTGACGGCCCTGCACCAAACTGATGAGGGTGTTACGGTACAAACAGCCGCACAAACCTTTACTGCCCGTAAGGTGGTGGTAAGCCTGCCCCCTACATTGGCCGGCCGGTTGCATTACGACCCGCCCTTACCGGCTTTACGCGACCAGCTTACCCAGCGGGTGCCGGCCGGCTCGGTGATAAAGGTAATGGCAATATATAAGGAGCCTTTCTGGCGCCAGGCCGGCCTCACCGGTCAGGCTGCCAGCTTTGAGGGGCCGGTAAAGATTACCTTCGACAACTCGCCCGAAGACAGTAGCTACGGTGTCTTGCTGGGCTTTCTGGAAGGGGCTGATGGCCGCCAGGCGGCCGAATGGACTGTTGACCAACGGCAACAACAGGTGCTGGCTTGTTTTGCGCGCTACTTCGGTAAAGAGGCGTTGAGCCCCCTTGACTATCTGGAAAAAGACTGGATGGCCGAGCCCTATACACGAGGCTGCTATGGCGGTCACTTCAGCCCCGGGGTATGGACGGCCTACGGCCCATACCTGCGCCAACCCTGCGGCCATATACATTGGGCCGGAGCCGAAACCGCTGACATCTGGAATGGCTATATGGAGGGTGCGGTGCGCTCCGGAGAGCGGGCAGCCGGGGAAATCAGCATAAGCCTTAAGCAAACAAAGGCATGACAGTGCGGCCGGTCGTTTTAAGCTGGAGCAGTGGCAAGGATTCCGCCCTCACCCTCTACCGGCTGCTACAAAGCAGACATTATACCGTCAAGCGACTGGTAACCACTGTCAATGGCCCGCTGCAACGCGTAACCATGCACGGCCTGCCACTCACCCTGCTGGAGGCACAGGCAACAGCGCTGGGGCTGCCGTTGGAAATAATAACCACTCCGGAAAATCCGGATATGAAAGAATACCGCAAGCTAATGCTGCACCACTACCGCCAACTTCGTCAGGAAGGAATAAGCACAATGGCTTTTGGAGATATTTTTCTTGCCGACCTACGCAAATACCGGGAGGAGCTGCTGGCTGCAGCCGGCTTACAGGGTGTCTTTCCCTTATGGCAAACGGACAGTCGCCAATTGATGAGGGAATTTATCGGGCTAGGGTTTAAGGCCATCGTCATCGGGGTAAGCCGGCAGGCGCTACCGTCCTCTTTCTGCGGCCGCCCGTACGATCTGGATTTTCTGGCCGACCTGCCCGACCATGCCGATCCGGCCGGAGAGAACGGTGAGTTTCATACATTCTGCTATGACGGGCCCCTTTTTAAAGAGGCCGTCAGGTTTACCAAGGGTAAGACTATCCTTAAAACCTATCCCTCGCCCACTGGCCAGGCAGAAGACTACGGCTTTTGGTTTTGCGACTTACAACCGGTTTGACTGTTATCTGTTTTCTACAATAATACTCATTTTAGGGTGCTGGCAGAGGGGTATGGTCCGGTTGTCAAGTATGACAGGCAACTAAAAGATGAAAGACAAGACAGCCAACGGCACATCAGCCAATAAAGCCTTATTATTGCACTATGAGTGCTACCCGGTATATGCAACGTGCCCTTGAGCTGGCGGCTCTGGGGCAAGGCCAGGCAAGCCCCAATCCGCTGGTGGGCTGTGTGATTGTGCACAATGAGCGCATAATTGGCGAGGGCTACCACCGCGCTTTCGGCCAGGCACATGCCGAGGTCAATGCCGTGGACAGTGTAGCCGATAAGTCATTGCTGTCGCAAGCTACTTTTTATATTACCCTGGAACCGTGCTCATATCATGGCAAAACACCCGCTTGCACCGACCTGCTGCTGCGCCACCGGCCGCAGCGGGTGGTGGTGGCTACTACCGACCCCAACCCAAAAGTGGCTGGCCGTGGCCTGGCTATCTTGCAAGAGGCCGGCCTGGAGGTGCAGCATGGACTGCTGGCGGCCGAGGCGGTAGCCTTAAACAAACGCTTTTGGATAAACATGGCCCTCGCGCGCCCCTATGTAATATTGAAATGGGCCCAAACAGCCGATGGCTTTATGGCGCGTAGCGATTACTCATCCAAATGGATCAGCGGAGTGCGCGCCCGCCAGTGGGTACACCGTTGGCGCACGCAGGAAGACGCCATTCTGGTAGGCTATAATACCGTGGTGCACGACAACCCGCAGCTTACCGCGCGCCAGTGGCCGGGGCACAATCCGGTGCGCGTCATCTTCGATCCGCAAGGGGCATTGAGTACCGACTATAACGTCTTTGCGCCTCCCGGGCCGGTTCATGTTTTCACCACTACCAAACAAGACACGCAAGGACATATCAATTGGCATCGGGTGCCGGAACAAAATTTTGTTGCCGAAGCGCTGACAGTTCTGTATGCACAAAATATCGGCTCCGTACTGGTAGAAGGGGGCAGCCATACGCTACAGCAGTTTATAGCTGCCGGAATGTGGGATGAAGCCCGTATCTTTACAGCTACCGGTAGTCGTTTTGACCAGGGTATTGCCGCCCCGCAGCTACCCGCACCATCGGCCCGGGTGGAAAATTTGGACAATGATTTGCTCACAATAAATTATAACCCCGAAACGCAAAAAATATGGCAAATACCATCTCCGTAGATCAGCAAGCCAACAGAGAAGAAAGATACCGCCAGTTGCTGCCCCAGCTAGAAGCCCTGCTGGCCGGAGAGACCAACCTGATAGCCAACCTGGCCAATACGGCTGCTGCCATCAAGGAGGCTATGGACTTTTTCTGGGTAGGATTTTACCTGCCCGCTGGCGACCAACTGGTGCTGGGGCCTTTTCAGGGGTCGGTGGCCTGCTCCCGCCTGCCACTGGGCAAAGGGGTATGCAGCCGGGCCTATCTGGATAAAAAAACCGTTATCGTACCGGACGTGGATGCTTTCCCCGGCCACATTGCCTGCAATAGCGCAGCCCGCTCCGAAATCGTAGTACCGGGCCTCAACCAGCAAGGAGAGGTGCTGTTTGTGCTGGACATAGATAGTGACAAACCGGACGATTTTACCTCTACCGATGCTACATACCTTGAAAAAATGGTAGCCTTGTTAGCCGCTGCTATATAGCGTTAGCCTTGTTTTATCAAAAAAATAGTATGCGTGCATAACTTTTTTGCTAAATAGTATGCATGCATAACATTTTTTCCTAACTTTGGTGCATGAAGCCCGAAGAGACTTTCGATTACCACGTGCGGGCGGTATGGTATGCCATCTTCCGTATGTACAATCAGGTGGGTCAGCACTATGGTGTTACTACCTCTATGGGTTTTGTGCTGCTCAACATTCACAGCGAAGAAGGCACTCCGGCCACCAAGATAGCCCCGCTTATGGGCCTGGAAACACGCAGCCTCAGTCGCATGTTGCGCAGCCTGGAAGACAAGGGCCTCATATACCGGATAAAAGATGATGTGGACAGGCGTTCGGTACGCATTTTTCTGACTGAAGAAGGCAAGCGCAAAAAGGAAGTCGCCCGGCAAACCGTGCGGCAGTTCAACGAAGAGGTGCAGCAACTCATCGATCCGGCCGATATGGACGCCTACTTCAGGGTGATGAACCGGGTGAGTGAATTTATCAATGAGCGCAGCTTAAAGAATAATCAAAACAAAACAACCAATAACAAAAAGACGCTAAAACCAATATAAACATGAAGCGAACAATAAAAAAAGTAGCCATTCTGGGTTCCGGTATCATGGGTTCGCGCATTGCCTGCCATTTTGCCAATATTGGCGTGCAGGCCTTGCTGCTCGATATCGTGCCCCGTGAGCTTACCGAAGAGGAACAGGCCAAAGGGCTTACGCTGGAGGATCCGCAAGTGCGCAACCGCATCGTCAACAAGGCCTTCCAGTCGGTGCTGAAAGCCAAGCCGGCTGCCCTGTACAACAAGGCCTTTGCCTCGCGTATTGCCCTGGGCAATTTTGAAGACAACATGGCCGATATTGCCGGCTGCGATTGGGTGATGGAAGTAGTGGTGGAAAACCTGGAAATCAAAAAGCAGGTATTCGAACAAGTAGAAAAATATCGCACTCCGGGCACGCTGATTACCACCAATACCTCGGGTATCCCCATACACCTGATGAGCGAAGGGCGTTCCGAAGACTTCCGTCAGCATTTCTGCGGCACCCACTTCTTCAACCCGCCACGCTATCTGCAACTGCTCGAAATCATTCCCGGGCCGGACACCAAACCCGAGATTATTGATTTCCTCATGCATTATGGCGATCGCTACCTGGGCAAGACTACCGTGCTGTGCAAGGATACACCTGCTTTTATTGCCAACCGGGTAGGCATCTATGCCATTCTGAAAGTGGTGCACACCATGCAGAAGTTAGGCCTTACCATTGATGAGGTGGACAAGCTCACCGGCCCGGTAATCGGGCGCCCCAAATCGGCTACCTTCCGCACCTCCGATGTAGTAGGCCTCGACACCCTGGTAAAAGTGGCCAACAACCTCTATGCGGCCCTGGAACATGATGAGGCCCGGGAGATTTTCAAGCTGCCGGAGGTAATAGATAAGCTCATGGAAAACAACTGGCTGGGTGACAAGACCGGTCAGGGTTTTTATAAAAAAACCAAAGACGACAAGGGCAAGACCAAAATACTTACCCTCGACCTGCAAACACTGGAGTACAAGCCCAGGCAAAAGGCCAAATTCGCTACGCTGGAGCTCACCAAGTCGATTGACAACGTCAAAGAGCGCTTTAAGGTGCTGTTGAGCGGCAAGGATAAAGCCGGTGAATTTTACCGTGATTCCTTTTACGGCTTGTTTCAATATGTTTCCAACCGCATTCCCGAAATCAGTGATGAGCTGTACAAAATAGATGATGCCGTATGTGCCGGCTTTGGCTGGGAAGTAGGCCCTTTCGCCACCTGGGATGCCGTGGGCGTAGCCGAAACGGTAAAACAAATGGAAGAGGCCGGCTATAAGCCCAACCAGTGGGTGTACGACATGCTGGCGGCCGGCTGCGAAACCTTCTACACTGCCCAGGATGGCATCAGGCATTACTACGATATCCCTTCCAAAGCATATAAGCCCGTACCGGGAGCCGATAGCTTCATCATTCTGGATAACCTGCGGCAAAACAACGTGGTGTGGTCCAACTCGGGCAGCACCTTGTTCGACCTGGGTGATGATATTCTCTGCCTGGAGTTTCACACCAAAATGAACACCCTGGGCTCAGAAGTAATAGAAGGCATCAACAAGGCCATTACCCTGGCCGAAGAAAACTACCGTGGTCTGGTAATCGGCAACCAGGCAGCCCAGTTTTCGGTAGGTGCCAACCTGGGTATTGTCTTTATGTATGCCATTGAGCAGGAGTATGACGAAATCAACTTCATGGTGAAGCATTTTCAGGATACCATGATGCGGGTACGCTACTCATCGGTGCCGGTGGTGGTGGCTCCGCATGGCATGACCCTGGGTGGAGGCTGCGAAATGACCCTGCATGCCGATCATGTGCAGGCGGCAGCCGAAACCTATATCGGTCTGGTAGAGGTAGGCGTAGGCCTGATACCGGCCGGAGGGGGCACTAAAGAAATGACCAAGCGCATTTCCGATGCTTACCAGCCCGGAGATGTAGAGCTCAACGACCTGCAAAATACCTTTATGAATATTGCCACCGCCAAAGTGGCCACCTCGGCCTACGAAGCCTTTGACCTGGGCTTCTTCCAGCGTGGTGACGGGGTAACGGTGAACAAAAACCGCCAGATTGCCGATGCCAAAGCGGCAGCCCTGGCCATGGCCGAAGCTGGCTATGTACAGCCTATTCCGGCCACCAACATCAAAGTGCAGGGCCGTACCGGCATGGCGCTGATAGAGGCCGGTATTCATGGTATGCTTACCGGCAGGTATATCTCGGAGCACGATGCCAAAATAGCCCGCAAGCTAGGCTGGATCATGTGCGGGGGTGATCTGTCGTACCGCCAGGAGGTGAGCGAGCAATATCTGCTCGACCTGGAGCGCGAGGCCTTCCTGTCGCTGACCGGAGAGCCCAAAACCCTGGAGCGTATTCAATCGGTATTGCAAGGAGGCAAACCGGTGCGTAATTAAAAGGAATGTAAAAACTAAAAAGACAATAAAATGGATGCATATATAGTAGCAGGATACCGCACGGCAGTAGGCAAAGCCAAAAAAGGCGGTTTCCGCTTTACCCGCCCCGATGACCTGGCAGCGGAAGTAATCAAACATCTGACCGGGTCTATCCCCGGCTTCGACCCCAAGCGGGTTGACGACCTGATAGTGGGCAATGCCGTGCAAGAAGCCGAACAAGGCATGCAGATGGGACGCATGATCTCGTTGTTGTCGTTGCCTATCGAAGTGCCAGGCATGATGATCAACCGCTATTGCGGCTCGGGGCTTGAAGCAATCAACATTGCCTCGGCCCGCATACATGCCGGCATGGCCGATTGTATCATTGCCGGAGGCACCGAGTCCATGTCGCTGGTGCCGGTGATGGGCTACAAGACCGCCCTCAACTACAAGCTGGCCACTGAGCACCCCGATTATTATACCAGCATGGGGCTTACAGCCGAGTTGGTTGCCGAAAAGTACAAGATCAGCCGTGAGCGCATGGATGAGTTTTCCTACCAGTCGCACATGAAAGCCATCAAGGCCATCAAGGAGGGTAAATTTAAAGATGAGATCGTGCCCATAACCGTGGAGGAGACCTATGTGGATAAGGATGGCAAGAAAAAGACGCGCTCTTATGTGGTGGATACCGATGAAGGCCCGCGGGCCGATACCAGCCTTGAGGTACTGGCCAAGCTAAAGCCGGTATTCCGCCAGGGGGGTACCGTTACGGCCGGCAATTCCTCGCAGACCTCAGATGGAGCGGCCTTTGTAATGGTTATGTCGGAGCGCATGGTCAAAGAGCTCAACCTGGAGCCCATCGCCCGCCTGGTATCGTATGCCGTGGCCGGTGTAGAGCCGCGCATCATGGGTATCGGGCCGGTGGCAGCCGTGCCCAAGGCGCTGAAGATGGCTGGCATGAAGCTGGACGATATCGACCAGATAGAGCTCAACGAAGCCTTTGCCGCCCAATCGCTGGCGGTGATTGACGAGCTGGGTCTGGACACCGAAAAGCTAAATGTGAATGGCGGAGCCATCGCTCTGGGCCACCCGCTGGGGTGCTCGGGCGCCAAGCTGTCGGTGCAGCTTTTCAATGAAATGCGCAGACGTAAGCAAAAATACGGCATGGTAACTGCCTGTGTAGGTGGTGGCCAGGGCGTAGCCGGTATATATGAATTGTTGAACTAATAAACACGAAAATAATGTCAGAGAAAAAAGCCATAAAAGGAGGTGAGTTTCTGGTCAGAGAAACCGCTGCCGATGAAGTGTTCATTCCCGAAGAATGGAGCGAAGAGCAAAAAATGATTGCGCAGACCTGTCATGATTTTATCGATCATGAGGTGATGCCGCGCCTTGATGAGATAGACTCGATGGAGCACCCGGAGCTGATGCCGCAGCTGCTCGACAAAGCTGGTGAGCTGGGGCTGCTCGGCACCTCAGTGCCGGAAGAGCTGGGTGGCTTCGGTATGGACTTCAACACCACAATGCTGGTGTCGGAGGTATGCGGTGCCGGCCATTCCTTTGCCGTAGCTATGTCGGCCCATACGGGTATCGGCACTTTGCCCATTCTGTACTACGGCAATGAAGAGCAAAAGAAAAAGTATATCCCCAAGCTGGCTACCGGAGAGTGGAAAGCCGCTTATTGCCTTACCGAACCCGATGCCGGCTCCGATGCCAACTCGGGCAAGACACGCGCCACCCTGAGCAAGGACGGCAAGCACTACCTGATCAACGGCCAGAAGATGTGGATTACCAATGGCGGCTTTGCCGATGTCTTTGTTGTTTTTGCCAAAATAGATGACGACAAAAACCTGACGGCTTTTATCGTGGAAAAAGAATTTGGTGGCATTACCATGAACCCGGAAGAAAAGAAAATGGGTATCAAGGGCTCTTCTACCCGCCAAATCTTCTTCAACGACTGCCCCGTGCCGGTAGAAAACATGCTGTCGGAGCGCCAGAATGGTTTTAAAATAGCGGTAAACATCCTGAACGTAGGCCGGATCAAGTTGGGCGTGGCAGCTATTGGCGGTTCCAAAATGGCCATTACCAAAGCCGTGCGCTATGCCAATGAACGCAAGCAGTTTGGCAAGTCAATCAGTGAGTTTGGCGCCATCAAGCACAAGCTGGCCGAGATGACCATCAAGACCTACGCTTCGGAGGCTGCGCATTACCGGGCCGGCCAGAATATTGACGATGCCTATGAAGCCTTTATTGCCGGAGGCATGGCACCCGGAGAGGCCCGCCTGAAGTCGCTCGAGGAGTTTGCCATAGAATGCGCCATCCTGAAAGTACATGGCTCCGAGGTGCTCGACTATGTGGTGGACGAGGCCGTGCAGATAGGCGGTGGCATGGGTTATTCGGCCGAAGGGCCGTTTGAGCGCGGCTATCGTGATGCCCGTATCAACCGTATTTTCGAAGGCACTAACGAAATCAACCGCATGCTCACCATCGACATGTTGCTGAAAAGAGCCATGAAAGGCCACCTCGACCTGATGGGGCCGGCTCAGGAGGTACTGAAAGAGCTTACCTCGGTGCCTTCGTTTGGCGATGACGGTGACGAGGGCTTGTTTGCCAAAGAAAAGAAGGTGCTGGCCAATCTGAAAAAAGCCGGCCTGCTGGTAGCCGGTGCAGCGGTGCAAAAGCTGATGCAAAAACTGGGCGATGAGCAGGAGATACTCATGAGCCTGGCCGATATGCTGGCCGAAGGTTATGTGGCCGAATCGGTGATTTTGCGAGCCGAAAAGCTGGCGGCCATGCGTGGTGAAGAAAATTGCCAGCATGAGATTACCATGGCCAAAGTCTTCCTGCACCATGCTGTAGAAGTGGCAGGCCGGGCCGGCCGAGAAGCTATTTATGCTTTTGCCGAAGGTGATGAACAGCGCATGCTGCTGATGGGCCTCAAGCGCTTTACCAAGATAGAGCCGATGAACCTGAAGGCCGCCCGCAGGCAAATAGCCGACTATGTAATCGAGAAGAACGAGTATCCTTTTTAGCAGGGAAGTTTAATACAGAAAACCCCCGGTGTCGTATCTGTATGTGGCCGGGGGTTTTGTTTTTCAAAACACGCCCCGAGCGAAGTCAAAAGAGGATACTGTCTATCTGGCTGTCCTGCCTGAGGTTCTCGAAGGCAGGTTCTCGAAGGCAGGTTCTCGAAGGCATATGGCTGAGGCGCCCGAAGCCAGGTTCTCGAAGGCATATGGCTGAGGCGCCCGAAGCCAGGTTCTCGAAGTAGCTGGCTGTTCTGGCTGAATTGACTGAGGCACCCGAAGTCAGGTATTCGTAGCCAAGCTCTCAAAACCAGCTAAAAAACGAAATCCCCGGACTTTTGCCTGTTTGCTCCAGGCAAACCGGGGTCTCATTGATGCTCCAATACCGACTATATACAGACCCCGGCCTGGCTGACGCAGGCAGGAACAAGTCCGGGGGTCATCTGCATTTTTTGGGCGACAACTCGGAAGCCGGGGATCTATGCTTCAAGCTTCGGGCCTGCCCACGGCAGGCGGGCTTCTAGCTTCCAGCTAAAAGCACTTCCCCGCTGTTCCGCTTAACCCTTCGCTGAGAGCTGCGCTCAACTTCGGGTTTGCAAAAATAAAGCCCGGCACTTGCATACCAGGCTTTGCTCTCTTAGTGACCTCGCCAGGATTACTCACATGATCCTGTATTGTCCGAATTCCGAAAGCAAAGCCTACTTTGCTACGCAAAGTGAATTTTATTTTTACAAACCCTTTGCTTAGAGCTGCGCTCAACTTCGGGTTTGCAAAAATAAAGCCCGGCACTCGCGTGCCAGGCTTTGCTCTCTTAGTGACCTCGCCAGGATTCAAACCTGGAACCTCCTGAGCCGTAATCAGGTGCTCTATTCAGTTGAGCTACGAGGCCGGAAATAATTTGCCAATTGCAGCGTTATCAATTGGACTGCAAATGTAGTGCTTTTTTAAAAATCATTATATTTGCGAGCCTGTTTTTGAGTTGGATTTTTGCGCGCATGAAAAAAATCATCCCCTTATTCTTATCCTTGTTTCTGTCCTTAGGCCTGTTGGCCCAGGAAAAGCAAAAGAAAGAGAAGCCCTCTACCCCGAGCCCCGACTTCCCCGGTACGCTGTCGATAGACTATGGCCTTAATTACCTGACCAACAATATCCACGCCATGCGCACCAATCCGTGGCGCTCGGCAACGGTAAATGTTTATTATTTCTACCCTATCAAGCTGGGCGATAGCTTTGTGTCGGCCAACCCGGGTATCGGTTTTGGGAATGAGAAGCTGGGCTTCGAAGACCCCTATTCTTTTCAGGATTCGGCCGGTTTTGTCTCATTCAAGCCCATTGCCGATCTGCCGCGCTTTGCCAACCTGGAAAGCGTAAAACGCACCCAGCTTATTGCCAATTATATTGATTTTAACCTCGAGCTCAGGCTGCATAGCCGCAAAGAAGATTTTGATCGTAGTTGGTTTATCGGCCTGGGTGGTAAGGTAGGCGTGCTGATTGACGGTAAAACCAAAATCAAGTACAATGAATCGGGTCGCCAGAAGATTTATAAAGACAAAGACCATTTTTACATGAACTCCTTTCGCTACGGACTGGTAGCCCGCATCGGCTACGGCCCTTTCAACGCTTGGGTGTATTACAGCGGCAGCGACCTGTTCCGCGGCAATAAGCTGTTGCATGCCACCAATCCCAGGTTGTGGTCGTTCGGCATCTCGCTGGCTACTTTTTAGCAAGAAATAGATACCTCTACGGACGGCCTGCTATCTTTGCAGGCCGTTTTTAATTTAACAATAATTTGAAACTAACCGAAGAAATAGCCAAACGCAGGACTTTCGGCATCATCTCACACCCCGATGCCGGCAAGACCACCCTTACCGAAAAGTTGCTGCTCTTTGGCGGTGCCATACAAAAAGCCGGAGCGGTAAAGTCGAGTAAGATTACCGACCATGCGCGCTCCGATTTTATGGAGATAGAAAAGCAGCGCGGTATATCGGTGGCCACCTCGGTAATGGGCTTTACCTATCGTGACCGCAAGATAAACCTGCTCGATACCCCCGGCCACCAGGATTTTGCCGAAGACACCTATCGCACGCTGACAGCCGTGGACAGCGTGGTGATGGTGATAGACTGTGTAAAAGGCGTGGAAATCCAGACCGAGAAATTGATGGCCGTATGCCGCAGGCGCAGCACACCGGTTATTGCCTTCATCAACAAGCTCGACCGGGAGGGCAAAGACCCTTTCGACCTGCTCGATGAGATAGAGGCCAAGCTGGACATCAAGGTGCAACCCCTTAGCTGGCCGATAGGCATGGGCAAGCGCTTCAAAGGGGTATATAGCCTCTACGAGCAGGCCCTGCACCTGTTTACCCCGGGCCAGCGCACACTCAACGAAGGCATCACAATCACCGACCTGCACGACCCGCAGCTCGACAAGCTGATTGGCACAAGCGATGCCGCCCAATTGCGCGAGGACCTGGAGCTATTGCAGGGTGTATATCCGGAGTTTGACAGGCAGGCCTACCTGCAGGGAGAGGTGGCGCCTGTGTTCTTCGGCAGTGCAGTCAACAACTTCGGGGTGCGCGAACTACTCGACTGTTTTGTGGATATTGCCCCGCCACCCTTGCCGCGGGCTACCGAAAAGCAGGTAATCGCTCCGGAAGAAGAAGCCTTTTCCGGTTTTATTTTTAAAATCCATGCCAATATGGACCCGCGCCACCGCAACCGCATCGCTTTCCTGCGGGTCTGCTCCGGGCAATTTGAGCGCAAGAAACCCTACCGCCACCTGCGCCTGCAGAAAGAGCTCAAATTCAGCAACGCCACAGCCTTTATGGCACAAGACAAGGAAATCATTGACCTGGCTTACCCAGGCGATATCGTGGGCTTGTACGATACCGGCAACCTGAAGATAGGCGACACCCTGGCTACCACCGATGTAGGCATGTACAAAGGTATTCCCAGCTTTTCACCGGAGATTTTCAAGGAGGTAATCAACCGGGATGCCATGAAGGGCAAGCAGCTCGACAAGGGCCTGCGGCAACTCATGGACGAGGGCGTGGCACAACTGTTTACCTACGAGATGGGCAGCCGCAGGGTGGTAGGCACGGTAGGGGCCCTACAGTTTGAGGTAATCAAATACCGCCTGGAGCATGAGTATGGTGCGCGCTGTGATTTTCAGCCGCAGCAGATTTATAAGGCCTGCTGGATAGATAGCGACAACCCACGCGCCCTGAAAGAATTTGTCGAATCGAAATACCGCCATATCGCGCGTGATAAGGATGGCAAGCTGGTGTTTATGGCCGAGTCTGCCACCTGGCTAAATATGGTGCAGGATAATTTTCCTGATATCCGTTTTCATTTTATTTCCGAATTTTAGGGTATGGGTCGCAGTGCAAGGTTTTTTCTGAATGTGGTGTACGAAGACAACCACCTGCTGGTGGTGAATAAGCCGGCCGGCATGCTGGTGCAGGGCGATGCCACGGGCGACAAGACCCTGCTCGACCATGCCAAAGAGTATATCAAGGAGAAATATCACAAGCCGGGGGCGGTGTTTCTGGGGGTGGTGCATCGCCTCGACCGGCCGGTGAGCGGCCTGGTGGTTTTGGCGCGCACCTCCAAGGCGCTGGAGCGCATGAACAAGCTCTTTAGAGACAAAAAGGTACAGAAGATATATTGGGCCATTACGCGCCAAAAACCACGCCCGGGTAGCGGTAAGCTCGTGCATTGGCTGGTAAAAGACCCGGCCAAAAACAAGGTCACTGCTTACGACCACGAGGTGGCGAGCGCCAAGAGGGCCGAGCTTAAATACCGCTACCTGGGCACCCTCAACCGGCATCACCTGGTTGAGGTCAGGCCGCTCACCGGCCGCCCGCATCAGATCAGGGTGCAGATGGCGGCCATCGGGTGTCCGCTGCGCGGGGATGTGAAATACGGCTACAAACAGCCCAACAAGGACGGCTCGATACACCTGCATGCCCGCGGGCTTTACTTTGTGCATCCGGTAAAAAAAGAGCCCCTCTACCTGGAGGCCGGTCTGCCGGAGACCGATTTCTGGGAACAGTACTTAAGCCTTATAAAGCCGTCTCCGGCAAATAATGTTTAATTTTACCGCAAATATTTTTGTTTGGCCTTGAAGCGATTCGTAATATTTCTTACGCTTATCCTGTCATTCCTGCTGGTGGTTGCCGCCTACGCACAAAAGACCGACACTGTTGTTTTTTACAATGGCGACCGGGCGATTTGTGAAATAAAAAACCTGTCGCAGGGCAAACTGACACTAAGTACGGTAGCCATGGGCACTATTTCGGTAGAATGGCGCAAGGTGGCCTATCTTTCTTCCGATAAAAATTTCGAGATTGTTTTAAAAGACCATAGCACCATTTACGGACATATTGTACACGTGGACTCAGCCCGCAATGTAACGCTTTCGTTTGGCATATTTACCGAAACCGTACCCATTAGCAGCATCGTGAGCCTTTTCCCTATCAAGAAATCGTTTTGGGCGCGGCTTGATGGAAATTTTTCGCTGGGTTTTTCCTACACTCAGGGTACGGAAAACCTACAACTTAACTCATCGGGAAATGTTCACTATCGCAAAAAAAAGTTTATTCACAGCCTCTCGTTCAACATGAATGCCAGTGCCAACCCCAACAGCCAAAGCCAAAAGCAGGATGGCGGCTATCGGCTGGAATATTATCACCGGCATCGCATTTATAATTCATTTGACGCCAGATGGGAACGTAACACCGAGCTGGGACTTAATGCACGCCTGATTACCATGCTGGGTATTGGTTATAGCCCTATTCATAATTCCTACAGTGTGCTATCTATGGAAATAGGGGCCTCGGCCAACCGCGAATTTACCGTGGCGGACAGTGTTACCAACAATGTGGAAGCGGTAGTGCGAGTGAGTTATAATCTTTATATTTTTTCCACTCCCAAGTTATTTATCAATATCAAGTCTTCCACCTACCCCAGCCTGACCATACAAAACCGCTTACGCTCTAACTTTGATGCCGGTATCAAGTGGGAAATCTTCAAGGATTTTACATTTGATATTACCTACTGGGGCAACTACGACAGCCACCCGATAGACGAAAATGCCCTGAATTACGATTGGGGTCTGACAACTGGCATAGGATATACCTTCTGATGCAATATACGGAGAATACCATAGGCTATTTATTCCTGGCACTGAGCTGGCTGGTCTTTTTTGCCGCACATAGCGGTCTGGCTGCCACCTCGGTCAAGCATTGGCTTACCGGCCGCTGGCCGTTCCTGAAGGCTTGGTATCGGTTGCTGTACAATATTTTGTCCTTGCTTTTGTTGCTGCCGGTCATATATTTTTATTTCAAGCTACCGGGCCGGTTGCTGCTGTCCGTCACCTGGTATGGACAGGCAGCCGGTGCGCTTGTAGCGCTCTTTGGTGTCTATGTGCTCCGGGATGCCTTCCGGTTCTATCATACCGGAGAGTTTTTGGGCACCTACCAGCTACGCCACAAGCACGAGTTCCATCCCGTGCAACTCAACCGCCAGGGCTGGAACCGCCTGGTGCGGCATCCGCTTTATTTTGCCACCTTGCTTATCGTGGCCGGCCTGATGCTCTATGCCCCTACCATAAAAATGGCAGTAAATGCTCTGATGGTTACCTTGTATCTCTATATAGGTGCCCGCTGGGAAGAGCATAAGCTAATAAGCGAATTTGGTCCGGAATATGAAATTTACCGGCAGGAGGTGTCTATGCTGCTACCGGTAAAATGGCTGGCCGCTAAACTTCGCAGGAGAGCCTGACGGTTTTATTACCGGGCAAAAAGCATA
Organism: Cyclobacteriaceae bacterium; assembly: GCA_015488485.1. Classification (GTDB taxonomy): domain Bacteria; phylum Bacteroidota; class Bacteroidia; order Cytophagales; family Cyclobacteriaceae; genus S012-113. Next base: position 29,076 of record WFNR01000013.1, read on the forward strand.
AGCTCCCACTCCATCAGGGCTGTCATGGCAGCCGCCAGCACGAGGTTTATGCTCGGGTCTGCATCTTTGCGCAGCCAAACAAATTTTTTGTTTTGACCGGCCATTCCGCCTCCCATATATTGCACTACTCCCAACGTGTGATTGTTTTCGACAAATTCATACCCCAAAGCAGGAATTTTTAAGCCCAAACCTCCATTTGGTTCAAAAGAGCCGATTTGTCGTATATCGATCTGGCGATTGCCACGATGCAGCATGCCATAGGTGCGGTAGATACCGTCTGCCTCCAGATTGCGTTCTACCTGCATTGCCCACCTGCCCGTATCACTGGCCGTGGTGTTAATCGATACCAGAAATACTTTTTCATCGTTTGTTATGGCATCTTCACCACTGCTTATGGTTACATCACCAAGGGTGAGTAGCTCAAACGAATGGCTGGCAGCTTCCTTGCCGTAATAATTGGCATAAACCCTGGCGGTATCGGCACGGCCGTTGCGCAAGGTAAAAGAAAACTCAAGCTCACTTACGCTTTGGCTTTTGGTGCCCATAAAATTGGACTTGCCGGTAGTGGTCTGCCCTTTTCGTTTGCTGGTTACAACACCATACGGGCCGAAGAAATATCCGGTTATCTTACCGAAGCCCTGAAACTTCGTCTTTACCGGCCATTCTTCGGAAGCTGCCTGGAACGCTTTGTTAACGCTGATTTTTTTCTGGGCTGCCAGCGGATTTGCCATACAGGCCACCAATAACACGGCTACCCAAACCGTCATTACAGTTGATTTTTTTGTTGAATTTTTCATGGTAAAATAGAGTTGGTTAGGTCAGCAAGTTAGGATGAGGCTGCTTTTGTCCGAAACTGAATCCTGCAAGTTACCGGTTGCCTATTTGCAAATATTCCTAAAAGAGATTGTCTTGTTCAGCCCTGATTACCAATAAAGAATTACTAATTTAGCTTCACAGAGCATCCTGCACCATGGACGAAACCCTTATTCGTAAAAAGCTCGGCTTCCTGGGCCCGCAACTGCTGGACGAGATACTGGCTCATGCACAGTATCGCGAGATACCGGCCGATACCGAAATACTACGGGCCGGACAATATATCAAGGTAATACCGCTGGTTATTGAGGGTGCCATTAAGGTGTTCACCCGCTTCAAAGACAAAGAGCTGCTGCTGTACTACATCCGGCCGGAGGAGAGCTGCATCATGTCGTTTGCTGCCAGCCTTAAGAACACCCCCAGCAAAGTATTTGCCCTTACCGAGGTAGATACGAGTATGCTTCTGCTGCCAGTGAGTAAAATAGATGGCTGGTTTCATAGCTATGCAGGCTTTAATGAGCTATTCTTCAACCTCTATAATGAGCGCTATATCGATCTGCTCGACACCATCAACCAGCTTTTGTTCAATAAACTCGACCAACGAGTGCTCGACCATCTGCGTGCCAAACAGGAGATTGTCGGGGTGAGTACCGTTAAAATTACCCACCGCCAAATAGCTGCCGAGCTGGGCACGGCCCGTGAAGTAATCAGCCGGATTATCAAAAAACTGGAGAAAGAACAGAAGCTCGAACAGCTACCTGAAGGTATTAAAGTGCTGTAGTGGTGATAAAAGTCACTGCCTGGCTATTTCAGTGTTTGTACATTTGAGTATGCAAATAAAATCAACAGCCGTAAAACTTGTTTTGGCTTGTATTATTTGTCTGTCTGCAATAGCAGGCATCATATGGATTGTTGAACTTTTAACCAAACAGTAAAATTATGAAAGCTAATATGGGAGGAGCCGATCGTGCTATCAGGCTCATTATCGCTATCGTTTTGGGTGTATTGTACTACATGGGTGTGATTAGCGGCACCCTGGGCATCGTGTTGCTGGTAGTGGCAGCCGTATTTTTGCTTACCAGTCTGGTAAGTTTTTGCCCGCTATATCCCTTGCTGGGTATTAGCACCAAAAAGAAAGAGTAAACCGCTTACGAGTGTTGGGTTATCGTGCATCATGCACGTAAGAAAGGCCGTTCCCGCACGGGGCGGTCTTTTTGTATGCTATGAAAATAAAAAAGCCGCTCCTATTGAAGCGGCCTTGGGTTCTATGTAAGATGTTTACTCGTCTTCTACCAGACCTTCAGCCAACACAATTACCTTATTGTGCAGTACTTCCACCACTCCTCCGTTGATGGTTACATCGTACTCGTTTTTCTTATCCTTGTACACAATGGTGCCTTTGGTAAGAATGCTGAGCAGCGGGGCGTGGTTGTCGAGTACCTGAAAGGAGCCGTCAGCCCCTGGGAAAGTGGCTGCTACCACTTCTCCCTCAAATACTTTTTGGTCGGGCGTAACTATTTCCAGGTACATGATTAGTTGTTTTTGGCTTCGGCCAGCAGTTTTTCACCTTTCTCAATAGCCTCCTCAATAGTACCTACCAGGTTGAAGGCCGCTTCCGGCAAGTGGTCGAGCTCGCCATCCAGAATCATATTGAAACCTTTGATGGTATCCTTGATATCTACCAGCGCCCCCGGTAAACCGGTAAACTGGGTAGCCACATGGAAAGGCTGCGACAGGAAGCGCTGTACCCTGCGGGCGCGGTGTACCACCAGCTTGTCTTCGTCAGAAAGCTCATCCATACCCAGAATAGCAATAATATCCTGCAGTTCGTTGTAGCGCTGAATAATTTCTTTTACCGCCTGAGCCGTATTATAGTGGTCTTCGCCCACAATATCGGCACTTAGTATGCGTGAGGTAGAGTCCAGCGGATCCACAGCCGGGTAAATACCCAGCTCGGCAATCTTACGCGACAGCACGGTAGTGGCATCCAGGTGGGCAAAAGTAGTGGCCGGAGCCGGGTCGGTCAGGTCATCGGCAGGCACGTAAACCGCCTGTACCGAAGTAATAGAGCCGCGCTTGGTAGAGGTAATACGCTCCTGCATGGCGCCCATCTCGGTGGCCAGCGTAGGCTGATAACCCACGGCTGAAGGCATACGTCCGAGCAGAGCCGACACCTCTGAGCCGGCCTGGGTAAAGCGGAAGATATTGTCGATAAAGAACAGGATATCGCGCCCCTCGCCTTCGCCATCACCATCGCGGAAGTACTCGGCCACGGTCAGCCCCGACAGGGCTACACGGGCACGCGCCCCGGGAGGTTCGTTCATTTGCCCAAATACCAGGGTGGCCTGCGATTCGGCCAGTTTCTGGCGATCCACTTTCTTCAGATCCCAGTCACCCTCTTCCATCGATTTCACAAACTCATCACCATACTTGATTACACCAGATTCGATCATCTCACGCAGCAGGTCGTTACCCTCACGGGTACGCTCACCTACTCCGGCAAATACCGATAGTCCGGAATAAGCTTTGGCGATGTTGTTGATCAGCTCCATGATGAGCACCGTTTTCCCCACACCGGCACCACCGAAAAGGCCGATTTTACCACCTTTTACATAAGGCTCCAGCAGGTCGATAACCTTGATACCGGTATAAAGCACCTCCGAGTTGGTTGACAGCTCGTCAAAGGGCGGGGCCTCACGGTGAATGGGCAGGCCTCCGGTAGCCTTGGGCGGCTCAATGCCGTCAATGGCATCACCTATTACATTAAACAGGCGGCCGCGGATGCTTTCTCCGGTAGGCATTTTAATAGGAGAACCGGTGCTGATTACCTCCATGCCTCGTACCAGCCCCTCGGTGCCGTCCATGGCAATGGTGCGCACCCGGTCTTCGCCCAGATGCTGCTGACACTCCAGCACTACTCTGGTGCCGTCTTGTTTGGTAACTTCCAGAGCATCAAGAATATTGGGGAGGGATTCTGCGTCATCGAAACTTACGTCCACCACAGGCCCGATCACCTGGGCTACTTTACCTTTTGTCGCCATAAAAATAGTGTTCTGTTACTGCTTCAAATTTCAGACTGCAAAGCTACAGGGTATTTAACATACTACCAAAGGGAGCTGTTTTATTTTCTTGGTGTAAGGGCCTGTAATCGTCTGCTTTAGCGGATACCGTGATGACTTCACACCTGCAGGCGTTCTTCGCCCGGCAAACTGCCGCAGTCCTTACAAAGCTGCACTTATTTTATTCCGGGCTGTTTAAGCTGCCAGTTACCGCGCCTGGCCTTCTCTTCATCCACAATTTTCTTCACATCGGCCAGCAATTGCTTAGCATCATAAACAATTCCGTCTTTGATTACATATTTCACCCCGCCTACTCTTACCACCTCATTGTCTTCGGTAAGTTTTATTGCTCCGGTACCATAGAGCACCTTCAGGTTGGCCAGCGGGTTTTCTTCTACCAGCACCATATCGGCCAGTTTGCCTACCTCTATCGAGCCCAGGTCTTTGTCCTGCCCCAGCGCCTGGGCACCCATCAGGGTGGCTGAGCGGATCACCTCCAGCGGATGAAAGCCGGCCTCACGCAGCAGCTCGAGCTCGCGGATATAAGCAAAGCCGAACAATTGAAAAATAAAGCCCGAGTCGGAGCCGGTGGTTACGCGGCCACCGCGGTTTTTATATTCGTTGACAAACTGCATCCACAGGCGGTAGTTTTCTTTCCAGGCCACCTCTTGCTCGGTACCCCAGAAGTGCCAGTATGAGCCGTGCGATTTGAGGCTTGGCTGATAAAACTCCCACAGCCCGGGCAGGGTATAGTCTTCGTGCCATTCGGCCCTGCGGGCACGCATCAGGTCGCGGCTGGCTTCATATATATTAAAGGTAGGGTCGATGGTGAAATCAAGGGCCAGCAGCTCTTCCATCACTTCGTTCCAGCGGGCCGAGCCGGGCCTGGCAGCTTGCTGCCAGAGCTTGCCGGCTTCTTCAAAGCGGTGTTGTTCATTCTGGTAGTTGTAGTCGGCCGGGTAGTCTTGCACCACCCGGTCGGTAAACAGGGCCTCCGGCAAGCCATACCAGTGTTCCATACTGGTAAGCCCGGCCCGGGCCGAGTTAAGCACGTTCCAGCCCACTACATTAAGCTGGGCATGGTGGCAAGCCGAGCGCAAACCCAGCTTTTTGTTTTCTTCCAGCGCGGCCTGCATAATGGCCGGGGGTGCCCCGAAAAACTTAATACCGTCAGCACCCCGCTTGGCGTTCTGCTGTACCCAGGCACGGGCCTCTTCGGGGGTGTGAATGCCGTTTTTGGCACCCTGGCCAAAGGCGGTGTAGGCAAATATGCGCGGGGCGGTAATCTCGTTGCGGGCGCTGCGCCTTTTGTGCTCCAGCACCCAGTCAAGGCCGTTGCCGCACGATGGGTCGCGTATGGTGGTGATGCCATGCGCCAGCCACAGCTTGAACACATACTCGGCTGTTTGGTCTTTGCTGGTGCCACCTATATGGCCGTGCATATCGATAAAGCCCGGTAGCAGGTACATGCCGTGCGCATCTATCTCTTTATCGCCCGGGTTGGCTTTGGGTCTGCGCTCCGGGTCGATAGGCAGGCCGGGGTAGCCTACGTTGACAATCCTGGCAATGCGGTTGCCCTTGACTACCACGTCCACCGGCCCGAATGGCGGGGCCCCGGTGCCGTTGATCAGTGTGACTCCGCGGATGATGAGCTGGTTAAAAGGCCCCTCGCCTTCACTGCGATCGGGGGCGGCTTTTATCTGGGCCCGGCCGAAGAAGGCCAACCCCAGCAAAGGCAGAAGTATAAAGAGCTTTCTTAATAAACATGTTGTTTTCATGGCTTCGGCATTTCATTTACAATAGGCAAGTTAACAATATCACCGCCCATACCCGAATACCTTGTTTATAGACGGTAGCCAGCAGAATGTAAACGGTCAGCTATCGAATAACAAAAATCTATTACTTTTGCCAAAAATATAGGTAATTATTATGACACTCGTTCAGCTTGAATATATTGTGGCGGTAGATGATTACCGGCATTTTGCTACGGCAGCCGAAAAATGCTTTGTTACCCAGCCCACCCTGAGCATGCAAATCCAGAAACTGGAAGACCAGTTGAACGTGCTGATATTCGACCGCAGCAAGCACCCGGTGGTGCCTACCGAGGCAGGCGCCAGGATCATAGCTCAGGCCAGGGTGGTATTGCGTGAGGCGCGCAAGATCAAGGAAATAATTGACGAGGAAAAAGGCCGCCTGAGCGGGGCCTTACGGCTGGGTATCCTGCCCACCTTATCGCCTTATTTGCTGCCGCTGTTTATCCGTAATTTTTTGGAGCGCTACCCCGATGTGGAGGTGCAGGTGGAGGAATTGATCACCGAGCAGATTATCGACAAGCTGCTCAAAGACC
>WFNR01000014.1 GCA_015488485.1 Cyclobacteriaceae bacterium
ACAAACCCCAACCGAGGGGTTTGTCAGGGGTGTTGAAATGTGGAAAACACTACTGACCAGGATTATGAAGAAATTGTATAATTTTGATAACAATGAAAATCGGCCATACACACAAAAGGGGATATTACCTTTAAACCGCTTTATTCATAATAGATTTGTAATAAATGGATAAAGGGTCTTTTTAATATCAAATCATCAGGGATTATATAATAGGGCTAATCCCGAAAATGCCAAAATTCACTTATCCCGTTTTTGCGTATTGTTTTATTGATTGTCTTTTCATGAAAATATGGAAAAATCACCAAATACATGAATTTTGGCGTTCTTCGGCCTGAAAGGCGGAAAATTCAGGTGAATTTTCCGGGTTAAAAAAAATACCGCAGAATAAAAATCAAAAATTTCCCGGTTGAGTACGAAATAACCTATTTGTTTACGCAATCAAGGTAGTGGCCGGTATCCCCCTTGCCAGTCCGCTGGCATCGATGCTGTCAATTATCACTTCCACAATCTGATTGGCTTGGTAGCTGTCCCTCGGTAGTCCGGTACGCACATAGTTTTCGGTAAAGCCGTAGATCAGCCCGCCTTCAATATCCTGCTCCACCAGTACACGGTGTGTATGACTGGTTTGTGACTCGTAAAAGGACCTTTTTTTCTTTTCAGAAAGGTTGCGCAGCATAGTTGAGCGCATATGGCGCACCTCCTGGGGCACCTGGCCGGCCATGCTGGCAGCCGGGGTGTTGGGGCGCTCCGAATAAGTAAAGACATGCAGATATGACACCGGTAATTCATTCAGATATTGATAGGTTTGGCGGAAGTCTTCTTCTGTCTCACCGGGAAAACCGACAATTACATCCACTCCGATAGCCGCCTGCGGCATAGTCTCTTTGATAGCCGCAATGCGCTCGCTGTAAAGGGCCGTCAGATAGCGCCTTTTCATGGCTTTCAGTAGTTTGTCCGAGCCCGATTGCAGCGGGATATGAAAGTGCGGCATAAAGCGCTCCGTATCACTTACCAGTTCGATGATCTCACGGGTAAGCAGATTGGGCTCTATCGATGAAATCCGGAAACGCGGCACTTCCTGCACCTCTGCCAGCTCTTTCAGCAGGTCGATAAAGCGGTGATGCCGGGTGCCGTTGCGCATGCCGAAATCACCGGTATTGACGCCCGTCAGCACGATTTCCCTGACCCCTTGGCGGCCAAGCTTACGAGCTTGCTGCACTACCTCTTCGATAGTAGCACTGCGGCTGTTACCCCGCGCCAGGGGTATGGTGCAAAAAGTGCAGGAGTAATCGCAGCCATCCTGTATCTTCAGAAAGCTACGCGTGCGGTCGGCTGCACTATAGGCCGGGAAAAAAGTATTGGCCTGCTCAATATCACAAGCGAACACCCTGGCCTGTGCGCTACGCTCGAAATCACCGAGCAGTTCGTGCAGCCGAAACTTCTCGTTGGCACCCAGCACGGCATCTACGCCCTCGATGGCGGCAATTTCCTGCGGTTTAAGCTGGGCATAGCAGCCCACTACCGCCACAAAGGCATCCGGTGCCGCCTGCCGGGCTTCGCGTACTGCTTTGCGGCATTTTTTGTCGGCATTGTCGGTTACCGAACAGGTGTTGATCACCACCACATCGGTTTTTTCTCCGAAAGGCACTCTCTCGTAGCCGCGCTCGGTAAAGCTACGCGCCAAAGAGGAGGTTTCAGAAAAGTTGAGCTTACAGCCCAGTGTATGGAAGGCTACTTTTTTCACGCTGCAAAGATAAACAATGTGGTTTAGATGGGTACGCTACATTCTTGTTATAGCTCCTCCACTATTTTGAGTGTATTGGGTTATGCTTTCAGTAAAAATGAGGTTGCTCTACGTTGCAGCATACCTTATTGCGCCTTGCTGGCTCCGGGTGTTTATGACCTGGCAAAAAGCAATAGTGGTTCAATATTACCATTGTTGGCCTCATAAATGGCCTTAAGGTATCTTGTTCTGGTTTCGCCTTTATCGGCAATGTTGCTTCCACCCCAGGTAAATACAGGTCTGTTTAATGCATGCGAGACCAATATATCGGCACAAAATCTTGAGTGTCTACCATTGCCGTTTGGGAATAAATGTATCTTAACCATTCTATGCTTAAATCTAATGGCAATTTCATCTTCGGGAAAGGTTTTGTTTTCTATCCAAAAAACACAATCATCAAGTAATAATCTTAATTCTTGCCCGATGGTATATTTATCTACACCTATATTCTTATTTGTTTTGCGAAAATTGCCTGCCCATTTCCAAACGTCTGCAAACATTCTTTTATGAACTTCTTTCACAAATTCTGTCGTGAGTATGTTCTGGTAAGAATACTTTCGCTTTAAACTCCATTCTATCGCCTTTTCAATGTTAGCTTGTTCAAATTCATCCAATTCACCTCTTGTCGAAATAGTTTTTATTTTTAGCTCATCTATTTCATCTTCGTCAAGTGGTGTTTGCCCCTTAATATACTCATATCCTAGTCCCACAGAATTTTTGGCATTTCATTTTTCAATTCTTCAGCTTTTTCCTTAATCGCTTTTTTAAGTCTGTCATCTGATACTTTTTGATTTTCCAGGTACATTTGAGTAGACGTACGTAATACTATTTTTTCGGCCAGTTCAGTCGCTCTTTTTTCGACCATTTTCTCCAACGATTTGTCATTTGGAATAAAACCGTAAACAAATTTCATGTTAAGCGCCTTTGCCACTTGTTTCAGAACTTTTAAAGAGATTGTACCATTTTTTTCCCTTTCCTCAATTTCTTTCACACTTTGGGGAGTAATATTAAGCCTGTTCCCCAGTTGTCTTAAAGACATATTTAATGCTTTTCGAATAGCATATATCCATCCATTAGGAGGCACAGCCATTTCTCCCAATTTATTTAACCCAACAATCTTTTTATCAAGTTGTTCAAGAATAAGCTTATTTCTTTTCATAAGGCTATAGCCATAAATATATGATGCAAATATAAGGCTAAACCCTGAAAAATAAAAACTTATTTATGGTTATAGACTTAAATTAAATCAACATCAATTATCGAATGCTTCAAAGTAAAGAGGTCCCCGGCAGTACCAAGGCTTACTTACTTGATTTCATTTAAACCAACTGACGGAAAAATAACGCAGGTTGTTGATATGTTGATTTTTGCAATCTTCACCTCTTTTGTAGAAATACATTCAAATTTTCGGTGATATACAGACAGGTTTGTATAATCAGATTGTAAATGCTAATTTTCAGCTATGCGGATATTCAACTTTCGCCAGTCTTTTTATTTGCTGCCGGTGTATTTCTTTGCGCTGGCGGTATCGCCTAATTTCGGAGGAGATATGCTGGGAGCCACCCTTTTCCTGGTTTATCTGGTAGTATTGCCTGTTGGGTATTACATAACAGCCGGCCGCGTGGCCCTGTGCAGTGGCAGTCATAGCGATCTGTTGCGGGTGGTGGATATGCTGGTTTTCGGTGTTGGGGTAGGGCTGTTGTTTATTGCCTGGCAGCAGGGGCTCACTACTCTGTTTCTCCTGCTTTGCCTACTGGGCTTGCTTTGGCTTTTCTATCGCCAAAAAACGCTGAACAGCCTGTGGTATATTACCGGACTGCTGGCCGGCATAGTGTTGTTTTGCCTGCAATATGTTCTGTTAAATGGTTATACCCTCCGCCAATTAATGCATGCCGGCTTGCTGCTTACCGCCATGGTAGCCGGTTATTGGTTGGTAGTAAGTATGTTTATCATGCACCTGGCGGATAATCTGTCACTCCAGACGGCTGTGCGTATGCTTATCTACCATTATGTGCTGATGGTAGCCGGCATGCTGCTTCTGCTGTTGGGTAAGGGCCATTTGTACTATGTGCCCGAGCTGCTGCTGGCCTGGTTGCCGGCTTTTATATGGCTGTGGTGGGGCGCTCGTCAGGGTGTAAAACCGGCTACCTGCCGGTTGGTGCATAGCCTGGCTACGCTGGGCGTAACGGCCTGGTTGATCTGGTACTTTCTGGATACCACCCAGGTGCTGCAAGCCATTCAGGGTGGCTTTTAGCGCCTACTCCTGAGGAGGCGTAACGAAGTTCTCAAGCTTACCTATCTCGTTGTCAATCGTCCACAGGCCTACACCGTCTTCACCTATCAGGTCGAAGAGCTCTACCGCCCTGCGGGCCAGCGTTTCTTCTTCGCGCTGCTCGATTACGAACCACTGCAGAAACTGGAAAGTAGTAAAATCCTTTATCTTAAAGCAATGGTCAACCAGGTCGTTTATCGATTTGGTTACCTCGATTTCATGCTCCAAAATCAGCTCAAAAACTTCCCGCAGCGACTTGAAATCATCCTGAATACCGGTGATATCCGGATGACGGGCATGGCCACCGGCATCGTTTACATAGTGAAACAACTTGAGCATGTGCTGGCGCTCTTCATCGGAATGACGGTAGAGAAAATCGGCCGAGGTGGCGTAGCCCGATTTCTCACACCAAGAAGCCATTGCCAGATAATAGGCCGATGACAAGCCTTCCATGCCAATTTGCTTATTAAGTAGTTGTTCGGTTTCTTCGGTTAGCGACCTTTTAGGGGTAATAATCTGTTTTTCCATTTGCCTTACTGTTTGTTGCAAAATTAGATAGAAAAGTCCTGTTGGCCTTGCCTGGCGGCACCGATTTATTGCAATGGCAACGCTATGACCCCGAAAAATCCGGCAGGTTGTTTTAGTTTAAACATTGAATTGTTGATAAGGAAGGCCTGTTTATCCCTGAATAATGATATTTTTGTAGGTCAAGATGGATTTATCAGCTTTTCAGAAGAAACTTGCCGATCAGCTAGCCGCTGCAGAGTGGCAGTTTGCCCGGCCCGGAGATGAAAAGGCTGTGTATCGGATTGTTGCCAAAGAGCAGCCCCTGTCCTTTGCGTTGAGCCACACCAGCTTGTTTGTCCATTTCTTATTTGCAGTGCCCGGTGCGGCTGAGGTTAAATCCAGTGTAAGTGGTGAGCGGGCGAAGATTGACGAAAAGCATTACTGTATGTTTACCAATTTGCATGCAGATGATCGTGTATTGGTAAAGCTGCAACCGCATAGTGTCTTTACCGGCATAGTAATGAGCATGCAGGCCCTGCACAGGGTATTTGATAGCAGTTTCGGACAGGACCCGGCTTTGGTAGCTGATTTTGCCCGTTCGGTAAAAGTGCAGAATTTGTTTAACCGCAAGCAGGTTACACCGGCTATGGCGGTGGTTATCCACCAGTTGTTCAACAACCTGCCGGCCGGGGTGGTGGGGCAGGTATTTCAAAGAGCTAAAATCATTGAGTTTTTATCGCTATACCTGGCAGCCGGACAGGATGCAAAAGATTCACGCCAGCAATGTCCGTTTGTTTTGGACGCTATGGAGCTACAGCGCATAGAAGATGCCCATGACATTATTACCACCCGGTTGGTAAATCCGCCTTCGCTGAAAGCACTGGCGCGCATGGTAGGCACTAATGAATACAAGCTAAAGGTTGGCTTTAAGCATGTGTACGGTAAGTCGGTGTATGCTTATCTAACGGATTACCGCATGGATGAGGCCAGAAAACTGTTAATGGTAGAGAAGCCACGTATCAATGAAGTGGCTGCCCGGGTGGGCTATGCCAATCCCAGCCATTTTATTGCTGCTTATAAGAAAAGATTTGGCGTTACGCCCAAACAACATTTGAAGTCCCTGGCCAGCTAAACTTCCTTGTCGCAATAGGTAAAAAATACAGCCACCTGTGAGTTGCATATTAACAGGAACTGCTTCGGTAGATAAAAAATTCAAGTGAGTTTTACGGACAAATTCGCCTTTTCACGTGTATCTTTATGTATAAATCAAAATTCAATGAAAGCACACGAAATAGACTACACCATACATGGTGACGATATGCAGGTGGTGAGCATCGAGCTCGATCCGCAGGAAACGGTAATAGCTGAGGCTGGCGCCATGAACTGGATGGACCCGGAGATTTCTTTTGAAGCCAAAATGGGCGATGGCTCCAGGCCGGAAGGTGGCTTTTTCGACAAGCTGCTGGATGTGGGCAAGCGCGTGATTACCGGAGAGTCGCTTTTTCTCACCCATTTTACCAATACCGGTAGCGGCAAGCGCGAGGTAAGCTTTGCGGCTCCCTATCCCGGTAAGATTGTACCGCTCGATCTGGCGGCATTGGGAGGTGAGATGATTTGCCAGAAAGATGCCTTTTTGTGTGCCGCCAAGGGTACGCAGATTAGTGTGGCCTTTAACAAGCGCCTGGGGGCCGGCTTCTTTGGTGGCGAGGGCTTTATTCTGCAGCGCCTGCGGGGTGATGGCCTGGCCTTTGTGCATGCCGGGGGTACCATTGTAAAGAAGGAACTGCAAAACAGCAAAATTCTGATAGATACCGGTTGTATAGTGGCCTTTACAGCCGGCCTGAGCTACGATATACAGCGGGTGGGCGGCCTTAAGTCGATGTTCTTTGGGGGTGAAGGGCTGTTTCTGGCTACCCTGGAGGGTACCGGCACGGTTTATCTGCAGAGTCTGCCTTTCTCCCGCCTGGCCGATCGTATTATCCGCCATGCGCCAAGTCAAGGTGGCCGCTCCAAGGGCGAAGGCTCGGTGCTGGGCGGCCTGGGCCGTATGCTCGATGGGGATAATTACTAGCCTCCGGTAATTAAAAAGGCTGTCACAACGGACAGCCTTTTTAATTGATACCAAACTAACGTCAAGCTTATCTTCGTTTCTCCAGTTGCTTGATCAATTCCGGGTTGGTAACCGCCACCAGCGGCTTTATCTCCTCCGAATCGGTTTCCAGGCAGTAGAAGTTGTTGTGATAGTACAGGTACGAAGCTATGCCTTTGCTGGTCTTCACCTCGATAACCTCAAAAGGCCCCTGGTCAAATTTGCCATAAAGGATAAGCCCTCCGTCTTTTACCTGATAATGGAACTTATAGCGTTTGCTGAATTTTACTTCTACCGTGGTATTTTCTTTAAGGCGTACAGCGGCAGAAGCAACCGGGCTGGGTGCCTCCAGAGCCTCATCAGCCACTTGCGGCTCTTCATTGTCAGGCTCGGCAAATTCCGGAATTGCTACGGCAGGCGGTGTTGACACCTTCTTCTGATTTTCTTTTCCGGTTGAGGAAGCCTTTGTCGGTGCAGCCACCTCTTTGCTCTCAGCTTCTTGTTCGGTTGCTTCAACCGGCTGCGCATCAGCAGTTGCTTCTTGATAGGTGTCTTTTACTTGTTCGCTAGCTCGTGGCTGCTCCGTATTGGTATTGCTATTATTGGCAGGCTCTTGCACCTCGGGTTTTAGCAAAATATAACCGCCCACCAACAGAATACCTGCCAGACCGGCTAACCCCAGGGCTTTCAGCAAGCTAACCTGCCCGCTTGTGGCCACATCCAGCTTGTCAAGGCGGGCTATCAGTTGCTCCTTACGATAAGCCTTGATGCCTTCTATTATATCTTTTTGCAGCTCAAACTCCTGCTTTAAGGCAGGGTCAGACTCGATCTCGCGCAGGAGCGATTCCCTCTCTGCCTCGGTGAGTTCGCCATCAAAGAAAGCCTCTATTTTTTCGTAATTAGTCATATCAATCTAAAAAATCATGTTCCGAGTATAAAGTCTTTACCAATTCGCTTAGCTTTTTCTTACACTTATATTTTTTTGTTTTGGCTGTATCGGTATTGGCAAAACCCAATCTTGTTGCTATTTCCTGCATCGACATGCCATCGAAGTAGTAGTAGCCTAATACTTTACGGCAGGTCTCATCCAATTGTTCAATACAGTTTCTTATTATCCTGGCTCGTTCTTCCTTGTCTTTGGTTACCAACTCACCGGTTTCTTTTTGCTCGCTGGTATGCCGGCTTTTCCGGTCGAGTTCCTTACGCCACAGGTTTTGACAGATGCTGTAGATGTAAGTACTCATCTTCGAAGTCAGTACCAGGTTGCCGCTAATGGCCTTTTGCCAAAATACGACTATCGCTTCCTGATAAATATCTTTGGCCTCCTGCTCGGTGCCACTGTTGGTAACCACCATCCTTACCATCATCCGGTAGTATTTCCGGTAGATAAGGTCCAAGGCCTCTTCATCTCCGCGACAGATCCTTGCAAATAATTCTTGCTCGGTCATTTAATTCTATCCTGTATACGGGGTATTACCAGGTGGTAACCCCTAATTGTACAATTTTTTACACTTGCCATTCATGCAGCTAAAAAATTCTTAATTAGCTGTTAGAATTGCATTTATTTCTCTTCAAATATCCGAATTATCAATAAAAAATACCGGAAAATTACAATATAAAAAAAGATGCCCGCAACTTCCGCTACGGACATCCCAACCAAATTAAACCAAAAACACTTGAAAAAGTTTTACTGGTTCAAAAGTAGATGGCCGGGAGGGCGCAGCAGTAAGTATTTTACCTAAATAACAAAATAGGTGATTTACCGGGCTATTCGCCCTTGTAGGGCAGCCAGGTTTGCGTGCGAAAGAAAAAAGCCACATAGCCGCGTACCTTGAGTTTGCCGTCTTCCACCCAAAGTTTACAATCATATATCTTGCCGTTTTCAGGGTCCAGTATTTCCCCGTCTTCCCACTCATCACCATCCCGCACCATATCGGTGATGATAGTCATGCCGATTACCCGCTGATTTTTGCGATAGTCGGTACATTCGTCACATACAGGGTCTGGGTCTTCGCCCGGTTCCCTGAATAGCTTAAGAATCTTGCCATAGGCTTTACCGTCTTTTTCATAGATTTCTACCACCGAGCGTGGTTTGCCGGTATTGTCGTCTATGGTTTTCCATTTACCGAAAATATCCTGCGCCTGCCCGGATAAGGCAGTCAGTATCAAGGCGAAAATCGATAATACTTTCATAGCTTTTATGATTTGATAAAAAAAGCCCACCAACCGGTGAGCTTCAAAGTAATGGAATTTTTATGAAAAACAATTATTCGGATGCTGCCAATTCGCGGCCGGCTTCATCTACCACTATTTCGGTAGCTGCTTTTGCTTTCTCGTCTTGCTGTGGCGTGTGGTCTTTTACGGCTATATGCGGTGCAATAACCAGCGCCACAATCGAGGTGAGCTTAATCAGAATGTTCATCGAGGGGCCTGAGGTGTCCTTAAACGGATCGCCCACGGTATCTCCGGTTACCGAAGCCTTATGGGCATCAGAGCCCTTGTACTCCATCTGGCCGTCAATTTCCACGCCTTTTTCGAATGATTTCTTGGCGTTGTCCCAGGCGCCACCGGCATTGTTCTGGAAGATACCCATCAGCACACCCGAAACGGTAATACCGGCCAGTACACCACCCAATATTTCAGCCGAAGAGGTGTCGGGAAAGACCCCTTTGAAGCCAAAGCCGATGATTACCGGTACCAGCAAGGCTATGGCACCCGGTAGTACCATTTCCCGGATGGAGGCTTTGGTGGAAATCTCCACACATTTTTCATATTCGGGCTCGCCTTTGCCTTCCATAATGCCGGGTATCTCTTTAAACTGCCTGCGTACTTCCTTCACCATGGCCATGGCCGCCCGTCCTACCGCAGCTATGGCCAGCGAGGAGAAGATAAACGGTATCATGGCACCAACAAAAAGACCTCCCAGCACGGGGGCTTTGTAGATGTTGATGGAGTCGATACCCGCTATACCCACGAAAGCGGCAAACAGCGCCAGGGCGGTAAGAGCTGCCGAAGCAATAGCAAAGCCTTTGCCGGTGGCGGCAGTAGTGTTGCCTACGGCATCCAGGATGTCGGTGCGGCCGCGCACCTCGGGGGGTAGTTCACTCATTTCGGCAATACCTCCGGCATTATCGGCAATAGGGCCAAAAGCATCTATAGATAGCTGCATAGCCGTAGTGGCCATCATACCGGCTGCCGCGATAGCTACCCCGTACAGGCCGGCAAAGGCATAAGAGGTAACAATACCTACCGCCAATACCAGAATAGGGATAACCGTGGACTCCATACCTACCGACAAGCCGCCAATAATATTGGTGGCATGGCCGGTAGAGGAGCGGTTGACAATGGAATTGACCGGTCTACGCCCAATGGCAGTATAATACTCGGTGATCAGGCTCATCAGGGCGCCTACTATGGAGCCGATTACGATGGCATAAAAAACATCTACATTGCTAAACTCATAACCACGAATATTCATGGTATCCGGCAACAGCCAGGTTACCAGCGGGTAGGAGATGATTACCACCAGAATGATGGAAACCCAGTTGCCCAGGTTTAGGGCTTTCTGTACGTCACCGTTGTCGTTACTAATGCGTACCAGCATAGTACCAATGATGGAAGCGATAATGCCAACCCCGGCAATGATCATCGGCAGCAGCATGGGTGCCATGCCACCGAAGTTGTCATTGGAGGCGATTTCCTGTCCAAGCACCATAGTAGCCAGGATGGTAGCCACATACGAGCCAAACAGGTCGGCCCCCATGCCGGCTACATCACCTACGTTGTCACCCACATTATCGGCAATGGTGGCCGGGTTGCGCGGGTCGTCTTCCGGGATTCCGGCTTCTACCTTACCTACCAGGTCGGCACCCACATCGGCCGCTTTGGTATAGATGCCACCGCCCACACGGGCAAAAAGAGCAATAGACTCTGCGCCCAGCGAGAAACCGGCCAGCACCTCAATGGCGGTTTTCATCTCAATGCTGGTAGCCAGGGCACTCTCGGGCACGAAAATTTTAACGAATACGATAAACAGGCTACCGAGACCCAGTACAGCCAGACCGGCTACACCCAGCCCCATAACGGTACCTCCGGTAAAGGACACCTGCAGGGCTTTTTTCAGACTGCTGCGGGCCGCCTGGGTGGTGCGTACGTTGGCTTTGGTAGCGATGTTCATACCTACCCAGCCGGCAGTGGCCGACAGGAAGGCACCAATAACGAAAGAAACGGCTATAATCGGGCTGGAATCGGGTACCAGCGTGCCGGAATAAGCCAGCAAAATGGCTGTAATAACCACAAAATAAGCCAGCACTTTCCATTCGGCTTTCAGAAAAGCCATGGCACCATCGGCAATGTGGCGCGCCAGATCCTGCATTTTTTGATCACCGGCATCCTGTTTCGATACCCAAACACTCTTGGCAATCATTACTATTATGGCCAGCAAGCCAGCGGCCGGTACGAAGTAAGCTATGTTGTTCATTATGCGATTCTTTACACGTTCTTAAAAAGATGTGCAAAGATATTAGAAAAAAGATATAATAAAGGACTGCCCCGATAAATTTACTCCAGGCACCAGGCGCTGCCCGCAAGGCGCTCATAAATACCTCTCTGTTTCCGCTTAGCTTTGGGCGTTGATGTAGTTGAGAAACTCTTCCTTTACTTCTTTTTGTTTGAACTTACCGCTAAAAAAGGCAGTGCCTGTCTTGCTACTGATATCGGCCACACCGCGTGACGACACACACAGATGGGTTGCATCTATTACCACACCAACATCTTCGGTTTGCAGGTATTCCATCATCTGCTTGCCTATTTGCATGGTCAGGCGCTCCTGCACCTGCGGCCGTTTGGCAAAGTACTGCACGATGCGGTTGATTTTGGAGAGGCCGATTACCTTGCCTGAAGAAATATAAGCTACATGAGCTTTGCCGAAGATAGGTACAAAATGGTGCTCGCAATGTGAGTAAAAAGTAATGTCTTTTTCTACCACCATTTGGTCGTATTTAAACTTGTTTTCAAACAGGGTAGCTTCGGGTTTGTTTTTGGGGTCGAGGCCGCTGAAGACTTCATTTACATACATTTTGGCTACCCGCATGGGTGTGCCGCTAAGGCTGTCATCACTCAGGTCCAGGCCCAGGGTCTCCATAATGATCTTAAAGTGATGAGCGATTTTAAGAATTTTTTCCTCGTTGCTCATTTCAAAGGCATCGTCACGCAGGGGCGTTTCTACCGAGGTGGCCACATGCTCATCGTCCGGAATGGCTTTTTTAAGCGGGGTATTCAACATAATTTCTCGCGGTTTCATACAATCTTATTTGTAACTCATGTGCCCGGTCTATATGAGGCCTGAGCAGATTATAAATCACAATAACAATATTTTCACTGGTAGGGTTCAGATTTTTAAACTCCGGCACATCCAGGTTCAGGTTTTTGTGGTCAAATTTACTGGTTACGTGCTTACGTATCAGGCTGCTTAGTTTTTTTACATCCATAACAAAGCCGGTTTCCGGGTCAGGTTCACCGGTTATGCGCACCACCACTTCGTAATTATGACCGTGGTAGTTGGGGTTGGCGCAAAGGCCAAACACCTGCCGGTTTTTCTCCTCATCCCACTGCGGATTATACAAACGGTGGGCAGCGTTAAAATGTTCTTTTCTGAATACGGCTACTGGCATAATGGCTGTTTATCAGGCAAAAATAGGAGTATTTTATCAGATTGCTGCTTTTTCGTCAGCACTTACTCTTTCGATGATAAAGAAACCGTCCGTGCCTTTGTCCTGATAAAGCGGCATAAAAATATGGCCACTGAAAGGGGCTGTTACCGGCCGGCCGTTTTCCATGGCCAGGGTCATGCCTTTTTCTATGGGTTGAAAATTTACAAACCCGGGCAGCATGTGAAATTTGCTGTTGTCAGCTACATGATGGCGGTAAAGAATTTTAAATACCTTGTGCGGATGCTCCGACAACCCTTGCAGCAAAGTAAAGCAGCCGTGGTAGTTGGGGATATATTGTTGATCGATAGCGCCCGATAAACCGAGCACCAGCCAGATGAGTGCTTCGTGCTTTTGTATGGAGGCCGGATCATCGTGCATGCCTGCTTCAAAGACCAGGGCTTTGAAGTTGATATGGTCGAGGTAGTGCATAAGGGTGCCTTTCAGAAAGTCATCCAGGTTAGCCACAAAAGGTATAGGCAATTGCAGCGCAAAACGGTAGCTCTGAGGCTGGTTATCAATGGCGGCAAAAGGGATGGAAGGTGATGAGGTGGTATGCAAATCCACAAAAAAACGCTCCTGACCGTTTAGCCGGCCGATAAAATCCTGCAGCAGCTTGTCAATGGCCACCATTTCCAGATTCTCCGGGTCCAGTTCCTTTTGGTTAAAGCCACCGTTATGCAGTTTTTTGATATTCTGTGGAGTCCACATGCGGTTCAGGTCGTGGCTCAGGTAGCGAGTACGCTGGTGCAGGGCATTGCGGTTGCCCACAAAGGCCAGCAAACGGCCCTTTACCGGTATTTCGTGTTGTTTGATATAATCAAAAACATTCTTCAGGGCCAGCACCCCAGAAGGCTCATTGCCGTGCAAGCCTGCACAAAAGGCAATAGCCGGCCCCTGGCCGTTGCCGGGAACTTCGGTGATTACCCTGTCTTTGTGAATGAGCAGCCGTTCAATCTCCTGCCAGACACGCTCCATTTATTCCTTTACCTTGAATTTTTGTGTTAAATGCACAATATTAACGATTTCGCGCTCGGTAAGCATGCCCAAAAGGCGATTATTGGACACGACCGGCAGGCAGCCGATATTTTTTTTGGCCATCAGGTCGATGGCTTCCTGGGTGGGGGTATGCGGTTCTACTGTTATCAGTTCTTTTACCATTATTTCTTTTACCGTAATGCCTTCACGCCAACCTTCGCGCAGCAGGCGGATCAGCATACGTGAGGCTACCATGCCTACCAACTCATGATCGTCATTTTCTACGGCTACATAGCGCACATTGCGCCAAATCATAAAGTTAATCACCAGATCAAGCAGGTCATCCTCATTTACCGAAGGAATATCGGTGCTCATTATCTGCTCTACAAAATAAAAATGCTTGTGGCCGTCTTTCAGGCTGGGTTCGGTGCCGGTCCACTCGTGTACCGGCCGGCCGCTGTTTTCCATTTCCACCATTAGCCGGGTCAGGCTTACACTGGCCTCCTTGGGGGTTGATTTGTGCAATAGCTTATTGAAATTATTTACCATCCAGGCGGCACCGTTGTTTTTGCTGTCCACCCGTTGCTCAATGATCTCCAGGTAGCGATAGATATCCTGTTGATTTACCTTCTTTTTTGCCAACCCTGCCCGGGCCCAGGGTAGGAATTTCTCCAGAAGCAGGTCGCGGGCATGATAACTCTTGCCCAGCCAGTTAAAGTTGGCTTCCATACCCAAACGGGCGGCATTGTAAAAATTAAAGCGGGCTGCTTCAAACTCCATCTGCTCGCTGATCCGGCTGTGCTCATCGGGCATACCGGCCATCAGGCCCAGCCAGAAGGCGGCATTGGCTACCTCATCGGTGGTTGTGGGGCCGGAGGGTATATAGCGGTTTTCTATGCGCAGATGCGGTTTGCCGTTGCCCGAGATGCCATAGCAAACGCGGTTCCACATATATACGGTGCCGGTGTGTATGCACAGGGCTTTCAGTTTGGGGGTCTTGCCTTGTTTGAGCACTTCCAGGCTGTCTTCATAGTCGCCCGGGGCGAAGAGGGGCGGGTGACGGGTGATGCTGTCCTGATACAAAGCCGCTACCGAGCCCTGCAACCAGTGCGTGCCGAAAGTAACCCGTGGTTCCTGATCACGCTTGAGGTTCTGGCGGTTGCGGGTATCAATACTTTGCTGAAACAGGGCAATACGTGTTTCGGCCCACAGGCGCTTGCCCATAAGCAGGGGTGAGTTGGCCACAGCCGCCAGTACCGGGCCGGCAATGGCCTGTGCCCAGTTGAACTGCTCTACGAAATCTTCCGGGGCCAGTTGGTAGTGCACCTGAAAGCTGGTATTGAAGGCTTCGAATAAAATATTGGGGTGCGAGAAGATCAGCTCGTCAATACCCACAATATTCAGTTCAAAATTGCCCTTGCGCCTGGCGGCCATCATTTCGTTAAGGGCCTCGTAGCGAGGGTTGGGGGTCATGTATTCAAACTTGAGCTGCGATGCTCCCAGGGTAGGCATAATGCCGGTAAGCACTATTTTGGCCTGGTGTTCTTCGGCAATGGTTTTGGCTTTACCGATCAGGGCGTTTAGCTGGTTTTGCAATTTATTGAAACAATCATTAGCAAAAAGCACGGGATCGAGATTGATCTCCAGGTTGAAACGACCCAGCTCGGTAGTAAAGTGCGGGTCATTGGCCTCAGCCAGTATTTTGTCGTACACCATGGCTGGCAGCCAGTCATTACCCACCAGGCCCATTTCCTGTTCGGCACCAATACGCTGTATATCCTTTTCAAAAATGTCTTCCTGCAACATCAACTCCAACGCCTTAATGTCGTTGAGCAACTGACGGGTAAACTGATGCTTGGCTTCGGGGCCCGATATGATGGAGATTTTCTGTTCGCCCATACGCTTCTTCCTTTGATAGCTAAAACTACAGTGCCCGCCCTGAAAAAAAGATGAGCCCGGTCAATTTTGCCAAGTAATTATATAAAAATGTTTCACTATTCACAAAATAGTTGTTCTTTTGTTGCCATACTTATCAAGAAAGACGGAGGGATTGGGCCCGATGAAGTCTTAGCAACCTTGGCCAACTTGGTGCTAATTCCCAGCCTGGCGGGAGTTCCGCAGGCAAAGATGAGTAAAGAACAAAAACTTCTTCTCTCATTTCTTTCTTATAAGTACGATTTTTTTAGAAAGAGAAAAAAAGAGAAATGAGTAATCAACTGCAGGAAATTTTACAGGAGCGCATACTGGTGCTTGATGGCGCTATGGGTACGCTTATCCAACGACATAACCTGAACGAGGAGGATTTTCGTGGCACTTTGCTGGCCGACCACCGGCAGCCGCTCAAAGGCAATAACGACCTGTTGTCGCTGACTCAGCCTGAGATTATCAAAGAAATACACCGTACCTATTTTGCGGCTGGGGCCGATATTGCCGAAACCAACACTTTCAATGCCAATGCCATCTCGCAGGCCGACTACGGCACCCAGCATCTGGTGTATGAGATGAATGTGGCCGCAGCCCGTCTGGCCCGCGAGGCAGCCGATGAATTTACCGCCCGTGAGCCTGACAAGCCACGCTTTGTAGCCGGCTCCATGGGGCCTACCAACCGCACCGCCAGCCTGTCGCCCGATGTAAACAACCCCGGCTACCGGGCGGTAACTTTTGACGAGCTGAAAGAGGCCTATAAGGAGCAGGCCCGCGGCCTGGCCGATGGCGGAGCCGATATATTGCTGGTGGAAACGGTATTCGATACGCTGAATGCCAAGGCGGCTCTGTTTGGTATCCAGGAGCTTTTTGATGAAACCGGCCGGCAGTTGCCCATCATGGTTTCGGGCACCATTACCGATGCCAGCGGACGTACCCTCAGCGGTCAGACCACCCAGGCCTTTCTGGTGTCAATCAGCCATGTCAATCTGCTGTCGGTTGGCCTTAATTGTGCCCTGGGAGCCGACCAGTTGCGCCCCTACCTGCAGGTGTTGGGCAAGGAGTCGCCTTTTCCGGTGAGCGCCCACCCCAATGCCGGGCTGCCCAACGAATTTGGCGAGTATGACCAGACGCCCGAGTTGATGGCCGCTCAGATAGAGGAGTACCTGAAAGAAGGACTGGTAAATATTGTCGGGGGGTGTTGCGGTACCACTCCCGAGCATATCAAGGTAATAGCGGCAGTGGCGGCCCGCTATCAGCCGCGTAAGTTAGAGAAGCAGCAAGCATGAGTGAGATAAAACCTTTGATATTGAGCGGTTTGGAGCCGCTGGTGGTGACCCCTGAGGCCAATTTTGTCAACATTGGCGAACGTACCAATGTAACCGGGTCGCGTAAATTTTTGCGCCTGATTAAGGAGGAGCGCTATGATGAGGCCCTGGAGATAGCCCGTGAGCAGGTGGCCGGGGGTGCGCAGATCATCGATGTGAATATGGACGAAGGCATGATCGATGGCAAGAAAGCCATGGTTACCTTTCTGAATCTGCTGGCTGCCGAGCCCGACATAGCTCGTGTGCCGGTGATGATCGATTCATCCAAGTGGGAAATCATTGAGGCCGGCCTGAAATGCCTGCAGGGTAAAGGGGTGGTAAATTCCATTAGCCTGAAAGAAGGAGAGGAGGAGTTTAAGCGGCAGGCACGGCTGATTAAGCGCTATGGGGCAGCCGTGGTGGTGATGGCATTTGACGAACAAGGGCAGGCCGATACCTTTGAGAGACGTATCGAGATATGTGAACGCGCTTACCGCATTTTGACGCGTGAGGTAGATTTTCCGCCACAGGATATCATCTTTGATCCCAATATCTTTCCGGTAGCCACCGGCATGCCGGAACACAACCTCAACGCCATCAATTTTTTCAGGGCTACCGAATGGATCAAGCAAAACCTGCCGCATGCCAAAGTAAGTGGCGGGGTGAGCAACGTGTCCTTTTCTTTTCGTGGCAATAATGTAATCAGGGAGGCCATCCATGCCGCTTTTCTCTATCATGCCATCCGGCATGGCATGGATATGGGCATTGTTAACCCAACCTTATTGGAGGTGTATGACGAAATACCGGCCGATTTGCTCGAGTTGGTGGAGGATGTGTTGCTCAACAGGCGTGCTGATGCCACCGAGCGCCTGATGGCCTATGCCGAAACGGTAAAAGGCCACAAAACTACTAAAAAGGCCGACCTGGAATGGCGCTCCTGGCCCTATGAAAAGCGCCTGAGCCATGCGCTGGTAAAAGGCATCCTGGATTATATCGAGGAGGATACCGAAGAGGCGCGGCAACATTATGATACCGCTTTGGAGGTAATCGAAGGGCCGTTGATGGCCGGCATGAATGAGGTAGGTGAGTTGTTTGGTGCCGGCAAAATGTTTTTGCCGCAGGTGGTAAAGAGCGCCCGCGTTATGAAAAAAGCGGTGGCCTATCTTTTACCATACCTGGAAGCCGAAAAGCAGGAGGGCAATACCCGGGCGCGTATTCTGATGGCCACGGTAAAAGGAGATGTACATGATATCGGTAAGAATATTGTGGGTGTGGTGCTGGGCTGCAACAGTTACGAGGTAATAGACCTGGGGGTAATGGTGCCGGCCGATAAAATCATAGCAGCGGCCAAAGAGCATCAGGTGGATGCCATCGGCCTGAGCGGTCTGATTACTCCTTCGCTGGATGAAATGGTGCATGTGGCCAAAGAACTGGAGCACGAGGGGATGAACGTGCCCCTGCTGATTGGCGGGGCCACCACCAGCAAAATACACACAGCGGTGAAAATAGACCCGTGCTATTCGGGCAGTGTGGTGCATGTGCATGATGCCTCCATGAGTGTGCCGGTGGTAAGCAACCTGGTAGGCAATGAGCAGGAGGCTGTGCGGGTAAAACAGGAATATGCCGACTTGCGCGAAAACTACCTGGCCAGACAACAGGCTAAGGAACTGCTGCCTTTTGAGGAGGCGCGCGCCAATAAGCTGCAGCTCGACTGGCAGGCTTATGAGCCCCCGCAGCCGGCTTTGCAGGGGATAAAAGTATTTGATGATATTTCGCTGGAAGAGATAAGCCGCTATATCGACTGGTCGCCTTTCTTCAGTGCCTGGATGATAAAAGGTAAATATCCGGCAGTGCTGGATGATGCCACCGTGGGGGCTGAGGCCCGTAAGCTGTTGGATGATGCCCGCCAGATGTTGGCCGGTATTATTGCCAATCGCACGCTACAGGCAAGGGCGGTAGTAGGTATCTATCCGGTAGCCGCTGCTGGTGAAGATGTACAGGTGCTTGATTGGGATAGTGGCAAGCAGTTGGCGGCCTTTCGCTTTTTGCGCCAGCAGACCCGCAAGGCAGCCGGCCGCGCCAACCTGTGCCTGGCCGACTACCTGGCTCCGGCCGACAGTGGTAAGACTGATTACCTGGGTTTTTTTGCCGTTACGGCCGGCCTGGGGATCGAACAACTCATCGAGCATTATGAGCAGCAAGATGATGATTACCATGCCATTATGGTGAAGGCCCTGGCCGACCGTCTGGCAGAGGCCCTGGCCGAGATGATGCACGCCCGGGTGCGACAGGAACTGTGGGGCTATGCCAAAGAGGAGAAACTGAGTAACGAAGACCTGATTGCCGAAAAGTACCGTGGCATACGGCCGGCCCCGGGGTATCCGGCTTGCCCCGACCATTCGGAGAAAAAGGTGCTGTTTGAATTGCTTGATGCCGAACGCCATACTGGTATATCCCTAACCGAAAGCTGTGCCATGTACCCAACAGCTTCGGTGAGCGGTTTTTACTTTGCCCATCCCGAGGCGCGGTATTTCGGCATAGGCAAGATCGGGCGCGACCAGGTAGAAGCCTATGCGGCCGCCAAGAAAATGACGATAGCCGAGGCGGAGAAATGGCTCCGGCCTCAGTTGAACTATAACACATAAACATTTTTTTAAGCAAATGAAAGTAACCGAACACCTGCAACAAGCCAACGGCAAAACACTGTTCAGCCTGGAGATATTACCCCCCAAAAAGGGTGATAATATCAAAGACTTGTTTAATCATCTGGATCCGCTGATGGAGTTTAAGCCCTCATTTGTAGATGTTACCTATCATCGGGAAGAGTATGTGTATAAGAAAATGCCCAACGGGCTGTTGCAGCGCAAGACTATTCGCAAAAGGCCGGGCACGGTGGGTATTTGTGCGGCTATTACCAACAAGTATAATGTAGATACCGTACCGCACATTATTTGCGGTGGTTTTACCAAAGAAGAGACCGAAAACGCCCTGATTGACCTGAACTTTCTGGGCATCGACAATGTGCTGCTGATACGGGGTGATGCCATCAAGTCGGAGTCGCATTTTGTGCCCGAGCCCGATGGTAATAACTACGCCCTTGACCTGGTAGAGCAGGTGGTGGGCATGAACAACGGTCGCTACCTGGACGATGAACTGCAAAATGCCGCTCCCACCGATTTTTGTATCGGGGTGGCGGGGTATCCTGAAAAGCATTTTGAAGCGCCCAACCTGAAAACCGACCTCAAATACCTGAAGAAAAAAGTAGATGCCGGGGCTGATTATATTGTGACGCAGATGTTTTTTGACAACAAAAAATATTTCGACTTTGTTGACCGCTGTCGGCAGGCAGGTATTGAGGTACCGATAATTCCGGGGCTGAAGCCTATCACCACCATCCGCCAGGCTACCGTACTACCCAGTATCTTTCATATAGACATACCCGAAGACCTGGCCGATGCCATAGAAAAGTGCCAAACCAATGCCGAAGCCCTGGAGGTAGGAGTGGAGTGGGCGGTGGCGCAATCGCAGGAGCTCATGGCTGCCGGAGTGCCCACCCTGCATTTTTACTCCATGGGCAAAGCCGAACCAGTGTATAGGATTGCCAAAGCACTGTTCTAATACAAGTAACCTGTGCAGGATTTGGCGGCCGGCCGGTCAGGCCTGCTGCTCCAGCTCTACCTCTATGCCGCCTGTCCAGCCGGCTACCAGGTTGTAGATAGCACAGGAGATGGCCGTGACGATAAATACGACTACGGCATAGATAAAGGGCACAAACAGAATAAAAATACCACTTAGGTGAAAAGGAAACATAAAACTGCTGTCGCTCATCATGCTACCCATTATGGTGGACATAAACAGCAGTGCCGGTACAACGGTAACGAAAGCAATCAGCAGATAGATAACGGCAAACACCTTGGCTGTTTGCCACACATTAATTTTTTTAATACGATACATAAATAGTTGGGTTTAAGTTGAACATTGCTTTACTCTCAACTATCCCAGCCAGCCAAACAATCCTTTACGTTTTACCTGCGGCCAATGTTTCTGGCGCAATTGCTGCAGGCCGTCAGGGTCTTTAACAATATAGTCGTATGCACCTGCTGCCAGACATTTTTCCTTTACTTCCGGGTCGTCCAAAGCGGTCAGGATTATCACCTTGCTTTTGGGGCTTTTTTGCAGGATACGCTTTAGGGTATCAAGCCCATTGAGTCCTCCCAGACTGAAATCCAACAGCACATAACGAGGTTTGCGGTGGATGTCTGCCAGGCAGGCTTCACCGCTGTTGTAGGTACGGTAGCTGTAGCCCGCCAGTTCGTGCTCCAAAAGTTTCACAAAAACAGGATCATCATCAACCACAAAAATACGCGTGTGCGCCATATAACTTTAATCAGGCTATAAATATAAAAAAATTTCCTTATCTGGTCTTTCTTGCCCTGTCTGCCCTATTATTAATGGTAGAATAGCTATCTTTGCTATAAATATCTGAAAATTTATTTACTCGACCTTCCTGAATAGATAAATCTCCGGATAGAATAAAATTCAGCATTAACAATTAAAGTAACGTTATTATGCAAATTACAAACAACAAAGTGGTGCAGATGCACTACAAGTTGACCGATGATCAGGGCAATGTGATTGACAGCTCTGAAGGTCGTGAACCCCTTAGCTATCTGCAAGGTGCCGGTAACATTATTCCCGGCCTGGAACGACAAATGGAAGGCAAAGCTGCCGGAGATAAGTTCAAAGCGGTGGTAGAGCCGGCCGAAGGGTATGGTGAGTATGACGAAAGCCTGATGCAGGTTGTGCCCAAGAGTGGTTTTCAGGGCGATATGGAACCTGAAGTAGGCATGCAGGTGCAGGTAGGCACCCAGCAGGGCACTACCATTGCTTCCATTGCCAAAATAGAAGGTGAAGAGGTAACCCTTGATATGAATCATCCGCTGGCCGGTATGCGCCTCAACTTCGATGTAGAAGTGGTGGATGTGCGCGATGCTACCGAAGAAGAACTGGCTCATGGACATGTGCATGGCCCGGGAGGTCACGAGCATTAGACAACATGGCTATTATAGGAGAAAGGCTGTACTGTGAAAAGTGCAGCCTTTTTTCTTGCGTCTTTCCAGTGATTTGCTTCAAGCTTCGAGCCTGCCCGCAGCAGGCGGGCTCATATCGCATTCCGCATTCCGCATTCCCGCATTCCCGCATTCCCGCATTCCCGCTTCCCCGCATTCCCGCTTCCCCGCTTTTCGCTTGGCCTCTTCGCGCCCTCTGCGCACCCTAGCGTTCTTTGCGGTTAAGATTTTATGATGGCAAATTGACGATTGAAGATTAAAGAGTCGCTCCTTAAATTCGATATAAACGTCTGTTTATCAACATGTTAATGTGGAAAACTTATTGCTTTTCCAGTTGTTATTTTGCAAGAATATGGTGATTTTAGGGCATAAACCTTGCAAAACATGATAGGAAAATCACCCACCCAGCAACA
>WFNR01000015.1 GCA_015488485.1 Cyclobacteriaceae bacterium
CTAAGTTTTCCAACATTTCAGGCATAGATGGTAGTCTTTTCAATAAAGAATTAGTACTGTTAAGATTACCACAGACATTACACCTTAATTCTGTATTTGCTTGTAGTATTTCATCGAGTTTAGTTTCCCAATTTCCGGGAAAAGCATTTCTGAAATTAGAGCCATCTTGCATAAGGTCAGAAACTTTGTTTAACACAGCTTTCCAAGTCCATTGACGTGTAAGAAAAAAAGTACACTCAATATTGATGAATCTGTGCTAAAAAATCAAGCATAATAGATTAATTATCAACTATTTACAACAACTAATATCTATTTACGGCCATTAGATGTTTTACCTAATGGCAATTCCGGGATCAAATAATTGCATCAAGGTTAATCGTAACAATGCCGCGCCTTTTTGTCTTAAGGTATTTTTATCTTAGTTACCCGTTTTTTTATAAGCCGAAAACCATTGGCTACCATGTACAGGCCTGCAAGGCCGGAATTTCAGGTGAATTATCCGGGTTAGTGGGCAAAACTCAGTAGTTTTATGACGTATCTGCTTATCGTATAATTTATGAGATATTATCTTTCAGCGTTGCTCCTACTGGTATTGGCTTGCGAACCTCAAACTGCCAAAGAACCGGCAACAAGCAAGGTGGTGCGCGATGACAAAGGCCGGATCATCGAAGGGCCACTCAAAGTTTTCTACCCCAGCGGCAAGCTCAAAGGAGAGGTGAATTATAAGAATGGCAAACTGCATGGCCGGGCAGTAAAATACTATGAAGACGGCACAACCGTTAAGAGCGAGCTGCACTACGAGCAGGGCAAATTGCATGGCCTGCAAAAACGCTATTACAAAACAGGCGCCCTGTACAAAACCGAAAATTTTAACATGGGGGTGCGTGACGGAGAGGTAAAAAAATACCGCAGGAACGGCCGCCTGATGACCGAAACGCTGTACCGCAACGGCTACCCGGGCATTTACCTGAAAGAATATCTGACCAACGGCAAACTCAAGAAAAAATATCCGTCAATCAAAGTAAAAACACTTGACAGGCTGGCCGAAAACGGCACCTACACGCTGCGCTTTTACCTTTCTGACAACAGCAAGAAAGTAACCTTTTACCAAGGCAAACTGCATGACGGCTACCTGCACAAAGGACTGCAGGAGCTACCCGCTGTTAACGGGGTATTGGATTATGAAATAAAGCTGGAGCCCGGCCAGGCGGCCCGAGGCGAGCTGTATCTGGTGGCCAAGGTCGTGACCCGCCTTAATAATGTGTACATCACCACCGCCCACCACAAACTGGCCGTAGAAAGACCCTGGTAGCTATCAAGGTTTCAACAATTCGGGATTCTCAAATTCATTGCCCAGCACTTCGCAGCGGTTGGCTTCGGAGCGCCCGAAGGGCGTCATCTTGATGGTGCGCGCCACATCGGTATAAGCCCAGCCACCACGGTTGTTGTCCCACACGATGATACCCTTCTCACCATCTATCAAGATGATATCACGCTGGTAGATCTCTTTGTTGTTCTTGTCTTTCTGCCCGGTGTACTGCATTATCTCCACATCATCATCCTTTACACCGGTCATATCTTTATCGGTATAAATCATAAATGAGTGGCGTTCGGTAGAAAAAGACAAAGCACCAGAACGATACAGTTTTTTGGTTTTTTTGTTGAAAGCCCTGAATTTCAGTTCGATATTAAGCATAGCGGCATTCTATTGCTGACCAAATGTAAAAAACATCTTAAACATAAGGCAATTTTTCTTACTTTGGCAACTTCTTACCAACCCCGGGCTGATGAAACAGAAACACCGAACCTTGCTACTGGTATTTTTTGTAGCCATTATTTTGTTTATCATAACAATTGTAATCCTGCGTATCAATACCAAAAAGTACAGCCCGGCCGATGTGGCTGCCATAAGCACAAATGGATTGGAGGTAACCATCAACTACTGCCGCCCTTATAAAAAAGGCCGGCTGATCTTCGGCCCGCAGGAAAAAGGCGCCCTGCAACCGTTTGGCCAATACTGGCGCCTGGGAGCCAATGAGGCTACCACGCTGGAGATAAACCGCGATGTGCTGCTGGCCGGCAAGCCGCTTAAGCAAGGCCTCTACTCGATCTATGCCGTACCCGGCCCCGACACCTGGCAGATAGGGGTGAATAAGGAGGCCAAACGCTGGGGCTATGCCGAGCCCGATTACGACCAGGATGTGCTGCGCGTAACCGTGCCGGTAACCTATGGCGAGCCGCTTACCGAGCAGTTTACCATTACCCTGCAACCCACCAACAAGGGTGCCCTTATGCTACTCGACTGGGACCTGGCGCATGTGAGCGTGCCGATAGAAGTAATGGAAACCAAATAGAAAGCCGTAGTGCCCCTGTGATGTCATGATGAGCTTGCCTGCTGGTGACATCTGCAGAAAATAAATTTTACTCTTCAGCTTGAATGACCGAATGTGTCAAGATTTACACACCTCATTTTTGAGTATTGTTATATCAATTGTCTCGTTATGAAATTATGGGGAAATCGCCAAATACATGAATTTTGGTATTCTTCGGCCTGAAAGGCGGAAAATTCTGATGAATTTTCCGGATTAACGAAGCCAATAAGCATGAATCATTTGTATCGGTATTTATCCGCGACAAAGAGGGGCGCCTGGCTTATATCAAGGGTGGACTACCCAAAGCCAGGAAAGAACTCACTGCCGATGAAATGAGTCAATTGCCTGCAGTGGCCGATTTTATTCGGTTGATGGAAAAACTCAAATAAGCTTATCATCCGGTTATCCAGCCATGCAGCAGCCTGTATAATTGCCCTGGCCGGCCTGGCAATTTTTTAGTATTATGCACTTGCTCAACCATGAAACCCTATTAGCCATGAAAAAAATCTGCTTATTACTTCTCTCGTTCTTATCATTTACCACTCTCGCCCAGGAGCGCCACCTGCCGGCCGACACTACGGTGGTAACCATGCACGAAACTACCGTAAAAGGGCAAAAATTCACCTACCGTGCCACAGCCGGCACCCAGCCGGTTTGGGATGAAGACGGCAAGGTGATTGCCGCCATGTTTTACACCTACTATGAGCGTACCGATGTAAAAGACCGCAGCAGGCGGCCGCTGGTTATCTCTTTCAATGGCGGCCCGGGGTCGGCCTCAGTGTGGATGCACATTGCCTATACCGGCCCGCGCCTGCTCAATATCGATGACGAGGGCTATCCGGTGCAGCCCTATGGGGTGCGTACCAACCCCTACTCCATCTTGGATATAGCCGATATCGTATATGTAAACCCGGTGAATACCGGCTATTCGCGTATTCTGGATAAGGATGTGAAGCGCGAAAAGTTTTTCGGGGTAAATGCCGACATCCAATACCTGGCCGAATGGCTCAACACTTTTGTGACCCGCCACAACCGCTGGCGCTCGCCCAAATACCTGATAGGCGAAAGCTACGGCACCACCCGTGTATCAGGGCTGGCGCTGGAGCTGCAAAACCGCCATTGGATGTACCTCAATGGCGTGGTGCTGGTCTCTCCTACCGATCTGGGCATCAAGCGTGACGGGCCGGTGCGGGCCGCCAACCGCCTGCCTTACTTTGCCGCAGCCGCCTGGTATCATCAGGCGCTGGCGCCCGAATTGCAGCAAAAAGACCTGACCGAACTGCTGCCTGAAGTAGAAGACTATGCCATCAACGTGCTTACGCCCGCCCTGGTGCGAGGCAACAGCCTGCCTGATGATAAACGTCAGCAGATAGCCGCCAAAATGGCCTATTACTCCGGCTTGCCGGCAGAGTCCATCCTGCAAAACAACCTGGACGTACCCACCTCCTTTTTCTGGAAAGACCTGCTG
This sequence comes from Cyclobacteriaceae bacterium, assembly GCA_015488485.1. Lineage (GTDB taxonomy): Bacteria > Bacteroidota > Bacteroidia > Cytophagales > Cyclobacteriaceae > S012-113. The sequence continues at coordinate 3,841 of WFNR01000015.1, forward strand.
CGCAAAAAAGGGCGCACCATCGGTCGCCTCGACTCCCGCTACCTCGGCATAGATGAGCGCGATGCCGGCAGCCGCCCCGACTACAATGCCGAGCTCACCTCCTGGCTGCATGCTTTTACCCCGGCCATCAACTATTACCTGCAAGAAGTGCTCAAGTTTAAGACCGACATCAAATACAATATGTTCGGCCCCGTACACCCCTGGGACCGCAGCGACAACCATACAGGCGAAAACCTGCGCCTGGCTATGGCGGAAAACCCCTACCTGCATGTGATGATCCAGTCGGGCTACTACGATGGCGCCACCACTTACTTCAATGCCAAATACAACATGTGGCATATCGACCCCAGCGGCAAAATGAAAGACCGCATCAGCTTCAAGGGCTACCGCAGCGGCCATATGATGTATCTGCGCAGGGAAGATTTGCAAAAAGCCAATGAAGATTTGCGTACTTTTATCAAAAATACATTGCCGGCACCGGGACAGCCGGCCAAATATTAGCATGCGCAGAACACTATTCCTGACAGGCTGGCTGTGGCTTACTCTTGGGTGGCTGCAAGCGCAGGATATCAGCGGTAGCTGGTATGGCCTGCTGGAGGTATCGGGTACCAGCCTTACCCTGGTCTTCAACCTGCAGGCGGTGGATAGCGGCTATACCGCCACCCTCGACAGCCCCGACCAGGGCGCCCGCGGCATACCCGTTACAGCCGTAAAGTGGCACGACAGCACCCTGGCACTTAGCGTGCAGCCGCTGGGTATTCATTACAGCGGCAGCATGGTTACCCCGGACTCCCTTGCGGGCACCTTCACCCAGCGAGGTCTGGTTTTACCACTTAGCCTAAGCCGCCATAAGCCGGTTAAGAAGAAACCACCCCGGCCACAGGAACCCAAACCGCCCTGGCCGTACCGCACCGAGGAAATTAGGTTCTTCAATCCTCATGACAGCATCATGCTGGCCGGCACCCTTACCCTGCCGGCTACGGAAGGGCCCTTTCCGGCCATAGTGCTGATCAGCGGCAGCGGGCCGCAAAACCGCAACGAAGAGATTGCCGGCCACAAGCCTTTTCTGGTACTGGCCGACCACCTGACGCGCCAGGGCTTTGCCGTACTGCGCTATGACGACCGCGGTACGGCTGCCTCCGGGGGTACCTTTGCCCGGTCGTTGACCACCGATTTTGCCCGCGATGCAGCAGCCGCCCTCGACTACCTGCATACCCGCAGCGACATAAACCCGCAGCAAACCGGTTTGCTCGGCCATAGCGAAGGCGGCCTGGTAGCCATTATGCTGGCTGCCCAGCGCCCCGATGTTGCTTTCCTGGTATTGCTGGCCGCCCCCGCAGTGCCCGGGGACCAACTGCTACTGGCCCAGCAAGAAGCCATCTACCGGCAAAGCGGCATGAGCGAAGCAGCCTGGCAGCAAATCAGAGCCTTCAATAAGGGCGCCTTTGAGCTGGTGAAAACCACCCCCGATAGTGCCCGCCTCAGCAGCAAGCTATACGAGTACTTTATCACCCAACTCGACAGCAACCCTTTGCTGAATATGAGCGGCATGCCGGCCGAAGAGTTTGTGAGTTTGCAAATTCGTCAGCTTACCAATCCGTGGATGACGGCTTTTATCCGCTACGACCCACGCCCCGACCTGGCCCGGGTAAAATGCCCGGTGCTGGCGCTCAATGGCTCGCGCGACCTGCAGGTACCGGCCGTCCAAAACCTGACAGTCATTAAACAGGTGCTGGAAGAAAATGGCAATAGCAAAGTGGTGATTAAAGAACTACCCGGCCTTAACCACCTTATGCAACATGCCGAAACCGGCCTGCCTACCGAGTATAGCCAAATTGACGAAACCATAGCCCCGCAGGTGTTGGAGATTATTGCGGAATGGCTTCGGAAGACTGTAAAGGAGTGATCTACCCGCTTTTTGTCGTGACACTTTACAATCCTTCTTGCCCTGAGTTTTGGAAATGAGGGCTTGGCAACTGTTTTCTTAGTCCTGCAGATGCTTTACATACCAGGCGATGGTCTTTTGCAAACCGCTGGCAAAATCCACCTGCGGATCATAGCCAAGTAGTTGCCTGGCTTTGCTGATATCGGCCAGCGAGTGCTTGACATCACCCGGCCGCTCAGGGCCATATACCGGTTGCATATCAGCGATTTCGGAGCGGTAAGGGATAAGCAACTCTTTGAGGATAGCAAACATTTCATTCAAATTGGTGTTGGCACCAAAGGCGGTATTGTACACCTGGTTCAGCGCTTGCGGGTTGGTAGTGGTGGCAGCCAACTGGTTGATTTGAATGACATTGTCTATATAGGTAAAATCGCGCGAATGGCTACCGTCACCGTTAATCACCGGAGCCTCACCACGCAGCATCTGGCCGATGAATTTAGGGATCACCGCAGCATAGGCGCCCTCGGGGTCCTGCCTGCGGCCGAATACATTGAAATAGCGCAGGCCGATGGTAGCAAAGCCATACACCCGATGGAAGACCTCGGCATACAACTCATTGACATACTTGGTTACCGCATAGGGTGAGAGGGGTCGGCCGATAGTGTCTTCTACCTTGGGCAAACCGGGATGATCGCCATAGGTAGAGGAACTGGCCGCATAGACAAACCTGGCAACCCCGGCCTCTTTGGCGGCTACCAGCATATTCAGAAAGCCGTCAATATTTACCTGGTTGGTGGTAATCGGGTCCTTGATAGAGCGCGGCACCGAGCCCAGAGCCGCCTGATGCAGCACGATATCCACCCCTTCTACTGCCTGGCGACAGGTGGTAAGATCACGGATATCGCCTTCTATCAGGGTAAAAGCAGGATACTCCAGGAAGTCGACAATATTGGCGCGCTTGCCGGTGGCAAAATTATCCAGGCAGATCACCCGGTTGTCCTGCTGCAGCAGTGCCTCCACCAGGTTGGAGCCGATAAAACCGGCTCCACCTGTAACCAATACTTTTTTGCCGGTAATCAGGTGCTGCTCCATCAGTCTGTTTGGCCGTTACACACGGCACCGCAATAATACACCAGCCGGCCGGATTGCTAATTGTTTTTCTTTTTCTTTTTTGGGCCAAAGAGGTTTTTAAGCTGGTTGCCGGCTTCTTCCAAGGCTTTCTGCTTGGCCTTTTCAGCCTCTTGTTCGGCCACTTTTTTCAGGCTATCCTGTTGTTTTTTCAGCTCGGCTTCGGCTATTTTCTTTTGTTCTTCCACCACCTTGTTTACATCGGTCGAGGCCAGGCTATCGGCCATTTTCTGGTCACCACCCAGCAGTTTGGTTGCCTGGGTGACGGCTGCCTTTTTGGCTACCTCACCAGCATCAGCGCCCAGCAGTTTAATGACTGGCTGCTTATAGTTACCCGCCAGCTTCAGGTTTAGTTTGATATCCTCCGAATTATTGGCAGTTCCTGTAAGGTTGCCCAGTAAGTTATTTACCTGGCTGCCTACCTTGCCGGCCGGCACGGTCATGTTCAGGCTGTAGTCGAGTGAGCCGTCAAGCCCGCTGCTGCCGGCTACCGTGGTCAGGTACTTGTCAATTTTTACATCAAACGGATCTACCCGCAGACGACCGTTCACGATAGCTACCTGCATGGCCATATCTGTAAGCTTAAGGTTACCTGCCGGGGTGCCCTTTATAAACTGCGACAGGGCATTTATCAGGCGCTCATCACCCAGCTCAGCCTGCGAAATAAGCAGCTTGCCGGAGCCGTTCAGGGTGGACATATCCGGCATCATATCAGGCTGCAGTGTGCCATTGATCTTAAATATGGTGCTTACCTTGCCTTTTATCTGCCCGGCCAGCGGAGCCAGCATCTGCACGGTATTGAAGGCTGTATAGGCCTGGTCGATATCCACCTCATTTACATCCAGCACCATATCGAACGTTGGCTTGTCCGGCTGGCGGGTATCGTAGTTACCATCGAAGACGATGGTGCCTCCCAGGGTACGGGTAGCCAGCTTGCTCAGGTACAAAACGCCATCGCGCACAATAACGGCACCGCGGGCATCCAGCAGCTCCAGGTTGTCGTACAGAATACGCGCCATATTGGCCTGCATAGTAAAATCAATATTTTTCGGCACCGGTATTACTTCATAAGTAGTTTCTTCTTCCGCTGTCTCTTCTTCCGTTGTCTCTGTAGTCATCCATTCATTAAGATCAACCAATTGCGAATTAACCCGCAAGCTGCCCTGGATGGTTTCGTTGTCGTACAGAGCATATTTCAGGTAATTGGTAAGCAGACCGTTTATGCTAAAATCGCTCTTGCCCACCTGCATAGCCAGGCCGGTAACGCTGATCTGCCGGGGGTTGAAGCTGAAATCGCCCTTGCTGATGGTCATGCCTTGCGGCAGATAGGCGCTATCGGTATAAGTAAAATTGTCGAACACCATCTTACCGCTGGTGGTCAACCGCTCATAGCGCTCCTGGTCCAGGTCGGACATACGCCCTTCGCTCTTGAAGCGCGTGCTGATCTTGCCCCCCAGCGTAGTACCGGGCAGCGGGTATAGCTTGTTGATTACCGGGAAAAGTTTGTCAAAGTCCAGGTTGCCTTCCATGGCTGCTTCCCAGCGCAGGTCGTCAAATTCTTCAGCCAGCAAACTACCCGTTACCGGGGAACCGGCCAGAGTAAACCCGAAAGCAGGGATGCGGGCCTCAGTATCGTTCAGGCGGCCGGTGGTGTTGTTAATCTGCGCGGCAAAATTGATGTCCTCCAGCGGGGCCGGCACTTCGGCATATTCCACCCGGCCGTTATACAGGCTCATGCTGGCGGCTATGGTCGGTATCAGCGCCTGCACCGAATCATAGACACCCTTGGCTTTGATGTCGGCTTTAAATATGCCGGCCATTGTCAAGTCTTCCATCGGGAACAACTTACTCAGGTTCGCCAGGTTCAGGGTGGTGGTCAGGCGCATATCTACGGGATAGTTGACCAGGTTGTCCACCTTCAGGTAGCCATCGAAAGGCTCGCTGCCAAACAAGGCATGAAACGCAGGGATAGCGATGCGGGTGTTATCGATATTGCCATCGGCACAGGCTATTTGCATATCGATATTCACCTCTTTTATTTTTTGCGGCAGGTCGGGATAGCCAAACTCACCGTTCTTTACCTGCAGCCCCACCTCATAGGCTGGCATGGTAGTATCATTGTAGGTGCCCTTTACCTGCCCCTGAAAAGCCACCGTACCGGAAGCCTCCAGCTTGTCGAAATCGCTGGCATAGAGGGCCGGCACCAGCGATAGCAGGCTTTTAAAACTGTTGTCGCGGCTGGCGAAGCTGATATCCATGTCGATATCCTCGGCCGGCATGGCCAGCCAGCCGTCAAAGCCAAAAGCAAAATCGTTGATCTTGACTTTATTTTCCCGGAAGGTGAATTTCATCTGATCCAGATCCATATTCAGTACCATGTCTATGGTAGCATGGCGACCGGTCAAATAATGATCCCCCTCATACACGATGTCGGTAATAAGTGCCTCGGTATAGGTATCCATATCGAAGATGCTCAGGCTGAAATCGCCACTGCCGCGGTGGTTGAGGTGGTCGAGTGCCAGGTAGGTGGCCAGGGTAGCATCGTCATACACAAATTTGCCATCATTAATCTGCCAGTTCTTGATGGCTATGCTGAAATTATCCGTTGATTCCCCGGTAGCCGGTTCTTCCTCCTCTCCGGCTATGGCAATATCATAATTGGCCGTGCCATCGGCCAGCACCTTGATAAAGATCTGCGGCTTATCCAGATAAATGCCTTCAATGCTTAGCTTATCGCCAAAGAGGATATCCCACAGGTTTACTTCCACTTCAAAATTTTCTACGGCAAATAAAATATCCCCTTCAAAAGGCGCCCGGTTTACCACGCCCAACTGCTTAAAGCCCACAGTGAGGTTGGGGAAATTAGGCAGCAACGATACACTGAAATTATCCAGATCGTACAAAACATCGGCATTAACATTGGCCGCCAACTGCTCGTCAATGGCTTTTTTGATATCGTCTTTAAAAAACACCGGCAGGGTGATGAGCAAACCCAGGAACACCACTATCACCGCCAACAGAACCAGAAGTACTTTTTTCTTTTTCATGGATAACAACAATTAAATCTTCATAGCAAATTTATGTACTTATTGTGCAATTAATAGTAAAATAACGGGATTTATAGCAAGCGCCTTTTTTCTTCTTTTAGCCAACTACAACCAACTGCCAGTCGATTTACCAATGATATGCTTGTCTTTTTGAGAAATTATTTCTAACTTTTTAACATCATACTTTGCCTGTTGTTCAACCTAAATCTATCACCATGAAAACGCTTGTACTATTCTTCGCTCTGCTTCTTGGATTCGGTTTCACCAAAAAAGAAAACCACAGGGAGAAAATAATGGGATCGTGGACACTGGTCAAATACAAGTACGGTCATGATGCCGAGTACAATAATGTACCGGAGTTTATGTTTTATATAAAAAACATAACCGACACGCATTTCAGTTGGTGTTCTTATAATCCCGAGGACGGCAACATTATCGGTGCCGGTGGTGGCACTTATACCATCGATGACAATGAGTATATCGAGAACACGGAGTTCTGGTATCCTTCCGGCACCAGCATTCCGGGTACCAAAACGCGCTTTCACTACGAGGTGAACGGCAATATGTGGACCATCAGCGGCTATATCAAAGAGGTAGAACTCAACCCGGCCAGTGGTGAGATCATGCCCATCGATTCTACCTACATCTCAGAGGTATGGCAGCGCATAGGCGGGGTGTAATCAGAAAAGGCGCACCACCAGCTCTACCATTTTTTGCACCCATTTGGTATAAGGCGGATAAAACAAGCTAATGCCGGTAAGGCCGATACGCTGTTTCAGTACCGCTTTCTCATTGGAAAAGGCCAGAAAGCCATAATGCCCGTGTGCCTTGCCCAGGCCACTGTTGTTGATACCCCCGAAAGGCAGGTTCAGGTGTGAGTATTGCAGCACATTATCATTAATAGCAACCGACCCCGAGGAGGTTTGGCGGAGAATTTGCCGGGTGTTTTGTTTACTACGGCTAAATATATACAAAGCCAGGGGCTTTGGTTTACTGTTGATAATGCCAATGGCTTCGTCCAGGTTGGTGTAGGGCACTATGGGCAACAAAGGCCCGAAAATTTCTTCCTCCAGCACCTGGGCATCCGGCTTCACTTCCGTGAGCACGGTGGGCGCCAGAAATTTGTCTTCTTCAATTACCTTGCCCCCCAGCACAACTTCGGCACCACCCTGCAGGGCATCATCGAGCATGGTTTGCAAACGGGCCAGGTGTTTGGCATCGATAATGCGGGCATAATTGGCTGAACGCTCTATGCCGTCTTCCGCTTCATAATACTCTTTTACCTGCTCTTGTAAGGCCTGCTGCAACTCCTGTGCCTTGCTGGCATGCACCAGCACATAGTCGGGGGCAATACAGGTTTGGCCACAATTCAGAAACTTACCCCACGTAAGCTTTTTGACAGCATCCTTGATATGGGCGGTTTCATCTACAATAGCCGGTGACTTGCCCCCCAGCTCCAGGGTTACGGAAGACAGGTGGCGGGCGGCTGCCGCCATTATTATTTTGCCCACCTGCGGACTGCCGGTAAAAAAGATATGGTCGAACGGCAGGTCGAGCAAGGCCTGGGTTTCAGGCACTGCGCCCTGCACCACCGCCACCTCGGCCGGCTCGAATAGCTCCTCCACCATCTTTTCAATCAGGGCCGAGGTATGTGGCGAGCGCTCCGAAGGCTTGAGGATGGCGGTATTGCCGGCTGCCAGGGCGCTTACCAGCGGGGCTACAGTCAGGTTAAAAGGGAAATTCCAGGGAGCGATGATCAGGCATACCCCCTTGGGCTCGTAATATACCCGGGCGCTGGTGCCTACCATGAGCAAGGTAGGGGCTACTTTCTGCGGACGGGCCCAGCGGTGCAGATTGGCCAAAGTATGCTTGATCTCTCCGGTTACGGGCTGCACCTCAGAAAGGTCGGCTTCCACGGCCGGTTTACCCAGATCCTGCCTGACAGCCGCAGCAATATCTGCACGATGGTCGTATATCCAGGTAAGCAGACGCCTGAGGTTTTTTTTGCGATACTGCAGGGGTGCCTGACGCAACGCCAGGGCTTTTTCCTGTTGCAGTTGAAACAAAGCGGGGTAATCTTCTATGCGATATGACATGGGCCTGGCAAAAGTTAAACAACCAAATATACGACAAGATGATGGATGAGTGTCTTATAAAATTATGCAAAAGGTCTATCATTGCAGGATTACACCAATAAACCATTTTTACAC
>WFNR01000016.1 GCA_015488485.1 Cyclobacteriaceae bacterium
CTCGGCTACTACGGCTGTTTTGCCCGAGGGCGTTTTTAAAATATTTTCATCAATGGCATAAGCCTTAATCTGGTGCTTGGAAGTAAGCTTCCAGGCATCGTTTACCAGCTCCTTGAGCAGTACCGAATCATGGTGCAGCGCTTTATAGGTAATTTGGATATTCGATTTCATGGCCGGATAGTAGATATCTATCCAATAACGCTCGGCAATATAGCTGCTGTCGCGCAAGATACGGGCGGCCTTCGATACCTCGAAGCTATAAGGCAAGCTATCTGGTAGGCTCACATACTCATGTGGAGGTAGCAGCAGGCGGTTGTAGCCTTTCGGTTTGGGCGAGTAGGTGTCGCGGCAGCCGGCAGCCAGCACACTTAGCCCTGCCAGCAACAACCATAAGCGATATCCGGTTAAACTTTTGTTTTTCAAATCAGTACGGATTTCGTTCTACTTGCTTTTTACCCTCACCTTTTTAATTCTACGCTTATCTACCGCCAGGATGGTGAATTCGTATTGCCGGTAGTTGACCGTTTCACCGGTATTGGGCAGTTCGCCCAGCACCTCCAGCAGCATGCCGCCTAGCGATTCACTCTCACCCCTTATCTCATCAAAATAAGTAGGCTCCACTTTCAACACCTTACATACGTCATTGATAGAAGTGCGACCCTCGAAGTCATACACCCCCTCGCCCACTTTCCGGTAAAAACGTTCCACATCGTCAAATTCATCATTAATCTCGCCCACTATTTCTTCCAGGATATCCTCCATAGTAATCAGTCCCGAGGTGCCACCGTACTCATCTACCACAATGGCAATATGAATGCGCTTGGCCTGAAACTCACGCAGCAGGTCATCAATCATCTTGCTTTCGGGCACAAAATAAGCCGGGCGCAGCAGCTCCTGCCAGGCAAAATGTTCGTCTTCGTCAATATACGGCAATAGGTCTTTTACATACAGAATGCCCTTGATGTTGTCAATGTCTTCATGAAAAACCGGTATGCGCGAATGCCCTTCTTTGTTGATGGTATCCATCAGTTCGTGAAAATTGATGTTGTCTTCTACTGCCACAATATCCACCCGCGAGCGCATTACCTGGGTTACGGGTATGGTGCCGAAGTTGACTATGCCGCGCAGCATGCTTTTTTCTTTTTCGGAAATACCCGTGCGGGTGGTAATTTCCAGCGCTTCATGCACCTCTTTGATGGAAGAAGGGATTTCCGGGCCGTTGGTTTTTTGCTGCAGGCGTCTTTCCACCACGGTGGTCAGGTTTACCAGTATCCAGGCAAGGGGCTTTACCAGAGTACGGCCGATGTACAGCAGCGCGCTGGTCTTGCGGGCAAAGGCCAGGTGCTGTTTGGTAGCATAAATTTTGGGCACTATCTCACCGAAAAAAACAATAACGAAAGTGACCACAAAAGTGAGAATGGTAATGAGTTTGGCCTGGCTTACTCCGGCAAACAACTGCCAGGTCAGATAGGTAGAAAGGGTAACGATGGCTACATTAACAAAGTTGTTGAGGATGAGAATAGTGGCCAGCAGGTATTTGGGGTTGTCCAGCAAGGCGGTTACCCGTTTATCTGCCTTGTGTTTGCTCTGGCGCATCTCGTCCAGGTCGTGCAGCTCTATGGAAAAGAAAGCCACTTCGGCTCCTGATATCAGGGCGGAGAGCAGCAACAGGGCCACCAGGGTGGCAGCCATGCCCAGCCAGTAGCCCCATCCCGGCATAACACCGGTAGCTTGCAACAGCAAGGCTGGCAATAAACTCGGAGGTTCGTCAGCAAAGGCCGTTTCCAAATGAAAGCGGGTTAGTTAGACATATCGTGGAAGCCGCGGGGCATTTAAAAGGGCAGGTCATCCACTTCGGTATCGTCTGCCGGGGCCGGCTGCACCGGCTCGGCCGGTTTGGCTGCGGCACTCTCAGCCGGGTGCGGAGGGGTGGCAGCCGCGCTGCTATCGGCCTGCCTGCGGCCGAGCATCACCATGTTGTCGCCTACCACTTCGGTGGTATAGCGGGTTACTCCGTCTTTCTCCCACTGGCGGGTGCGCAGCTTGCCCTCAATATAAACCTGATCGCCCTTGTGCAGGTATTTTTCGGCCACTTCGGCCAGGCCACGCCACAATACCACATTGTGCCATTCGGTGATGGTCTTGCGCTCACCGGTGGTGCGGTCGTTATACGATTCGGAAGTAGCCAGCGAAAACGAAGCTACCGGCACCCCACTCTCCAGGTGTCTTACCTCGGGGTCGCGCCCCAGGTTGCCAACTAAAATTACTTTATTTACTCCTGCCATATTATTTAGTCTCTTCCTGTAAATTTATTGAATTAAAATGTGTATCCAAATACCTGGCCAGCAAAACCGGCTTGGGCAAGGCTTCCACTTCATCGTAAAAGAACCATTTGTACCCGCTGCCGGCCAGGTCAGCCACCTGCTGAGGCGGGCCCGATACCGATACTGCCACAAAATTAACATTTAATATCCGGTGAGTAAGCTGATGACGGTAAAATATCGGTTCCATCTGTTGGCGGGCGGCCTGTTGCAACAGAGGGTGTGCCAACTTTTGCAGCTCCGGCTTCTTCCCGGTTTCTATCAGCACAAACTCATACAGGCCCTGCCAGATGTCTCCGGCCGGTCGCTGGCGCATCAGCAAACGGCCGTTATGATAGGCCACCAGATAAGTAAAATAACGCTGCCGGATGGCACGGGCGGGGGCTTTTACCGGTAATTCATGCTGCCTGCTCTGCTGGCGGGCTACACAGCTCAGAGCCAGCACACAGGTGTCACAGGCCGGCTTTCGCGGGGTGCATTGCAGGGCACCAAATTCCATCAGCGCCTGGTTGTAGTCGCCCGGGTAGGCGGGGTCGAGCAGGGAGGCGGACAGGGTGGTAAACTCCTGGCGGGCGGCCGGGGTGTTGATGGGAGTGGCCAGCCCGAAATGGCGCGCCAGTACGCGATACACGTTACCATCTACCACCGGCACCGGCTCATCAAAAGCCTGTGAGGCAATGGCTGCGGCTGTATAAGGCCCGATACCGGGTAGCTGCTGCAGGCCGGCAGCCGTGCGTGGCCAGTGGCCGCGGTGCTCTTGCCAGACCACCTGCGCACACTTGTGCAAGTGGCGCGCCCGGCTGTAGTAGCCCAGCCCCTGCCACAGGCGCAAAACCTCATCGAGCGGTGCGGCCGCCAGATCGGCCAGCGTGGGGTAGGCCGCCATAAATCTCTCGTAATAAGGCAACCCCTGGCTGATACGGGTTTGCTGCATAATGACCTCGGCCAGCCAAATACGGTAAGGATCATGGCTGTGGCGCCATGGCAGGGCCCGCTGATGCCGGTCATACCAGTGCAGCAGGGTGGCGGTGAACGGATGTGCAGTCAAGAATACTATTATTTAGCACAGATTATGAGGCAAAATTGGAGCATTTATTTTAATATTTGCACAGAGCTATTAAATTTGCAGCGAATCTATTGGCAATAAGCCGTTTATGTGTTGAACCCTTAAAATATTTTTACAGTGACTAAAGCAGAAGTAATAGCAGAAATAGCCGAAAAAACCGGTATTGACAAAGCCGATGTAAGTGCTACCGTAGAAGCCTTTTTCAACGTAGTGAAGAACTCAATGGCCGATGGCCATAATATCTACATTCGTGGGTTCGGCAGTTTTGTAAACAAGAAAAGGGCCCGTAAAATTGCCCGTAATATCTCGAAAAACACCGCTATGGTGATTGAAGAGCACTATGTGCCAAGCTTCAAGCCTTCCAGGGTGTTTATCAATAAAATCAAGAACAGCCCTAAAGTAGGTAAGTAGATCGTGAGCCGGGAATACTTTTCCCGGCTTTCTTATTTGTTTCCAGCCAAAAAAGGATAACTTTGCGCTCCCGTTTGGTAAGCAAACGGGAGTTTTGGTGTTTGATTTTGCCGTTGTGGCCTCAACGGGTTGCAACAAAAATATATTTAATTACAGCGGCAGTAGCCGTTTGTTTAACTTAAAAATTTTAAAAATATGCCTTGCGGTAAAAAAAGAAAACGACATAAGATCGCTACGCATAAGCGTAAAAAGCGACTTAGAAAAAACAGACACAAGAAGAAGTAGGCTATAGGCGCACGTGCCTGAGCTGAGTCAGCTCCCAGGGAGCCGGCTCCGGATTTATTTATTCACTAAAAGCATTAAAGTTTTGAGTAACGAACTATTAGTTAGCTCAACTCAAAAAGGATGCCGAATAGCCCTACTCAAAGACAAAGGTCTTCTGGAGTACCATCATGAAGAAGATGGGAATCAATTTACTGTTGGAGATATTTACCTGGGCACGGTAAAAAAAGTGGTGCCCGGGCTGAATGCCGCCTTTATTGATGTTGGATACGAAAAGGATGCATTTCTCCACTATCTTGATTTAGGACCTAAAATTCAGTCGCTCAACAAGTTTACCAAGCAGGCCCTGAGCCGAGGTAACGTAACTGGCGACTTGAGCAAGTTCAAGATCCTGCCCGACATCAACAAACATGGTAAGATCTCCGATGTGCTCACCCGCAACCAGAAGATTTTGGTACAGGTGGTTAAAGAACCCATCTCTACCAAGGGCCCCAGGTTATCCTGCGAGTTGTCGCTTGCCGGCCGGTACGTAGTACTGGTACCTTTTTCCGATTCGGTGAGCGTTTCAAAAAAAATTACCAGCAGCGAAGAGCGCAAACGCCTGGTGCGGCTGGTTAAGTCTATCAAGCCCGAAAATTTCGGGGTAATCATCCGTACTGTGGCCGAGGGTAAGGATGTGGCTTCGCTGCACAACGACCTCAATCAGCTCTATGAAAACTGGCAGGCGGGTATAAAAAAACTGAAAACAGCCAAACCCGGTGATGTGATCATCGGTGAGGTGAACAAAACCTCCTCTATCCTGCGCGATGTCCTCAATGAATCGTTCGACAGCATTGTGATTGACGACAAAAAAATGTACGAGGAGATCAAGGCCTATACCCGCAAGATTGCTCCCGAAAAAGAGAAGATTGTCAAATACTACAATGGCAAAGCCAAATTATTTGAGTCTTATGGGGTAGAGAAGCAGATAAAAATGCTTTTCGGCCGTTCGGTAAGTATCAAGGGGGGTGGCTACCTGATAATCGAGCATACCGAGGCGCTGCATGTGATTGACGTAAACAGCGGCAACAAATCGAACAGCGAGGCCAACCAGGAAGCTACAGCTCTGGCGGTAAACCTGGAGGCGGCTGCCGAAATAGCCCGTCAGTTGCGCCTGCGCGATATGGGTGGCATCATCGTCATCGACTTCATCGACATGCGCAAGGCCGAAAACAAAAAGCTGGTGTATCAGCGCATGAAGGAGGAGATGAAGGAGGACCGCTCCAAATTCACCATCCTGCCGCTGTCGAAATTCGGCCTCATGCAGATTACCCGCCAGCGGGTACGACCCGAGGTGAATATCACCACCAGCGAGAAGTGCCCTACCTGCAACGGCACTGGCAAGATTACCGCCTCCATACTGGTGGCCGAGCAGATAGAGAACACCCTGAAGCACCTGCTGGTTGACCAGAACGAAAAGGACATCACGCTGGCCGTACACCCGTACCTGTATGCCTATTTTACCAAAGGCATCAAGTCGATACGCATGCAGTGGTTTTTGAAATACCACAAATGGGTGAAGCTGATCGAAGATTCTTCGCTGGCCATAACCGAGTATAATTTTCTGAACAAGGAACTGGAAGTAATAGAGATAGATTAAAAACTACGGCTTACTGATGAAACGGCTTGCCAAAAGCGTAGTTGGGGTATTGCTCACGACAGTTATGATGTACGGTTGCCAATCGGGCGATGAGACCTGCATTGAAGCACCCCGGATAGAGGTCCTGCCGCAAGTAACTATCACTCGCCTGGAAGACAGCCTGTTCGCCACCCACAACCCCCGCCAAGTGCTGGCTTTTTTGCGCCAGCACCCGGTCATTACCCGTGAGTTTCTGGGGGTAGCCCAATACCCTTCCGACACCATACTGGCCCGTGAGCTGTACCGCGTAATCAGCAATCCGTACAGCGACTCTCTGCTGCTGGATGTAAAAGCCCGCTTTGGCGATATGCAGGATTTGCAGCAGGAATTCGCCCGGGCTTTTGCCTATATCAAACATTATTATCCCGATTTCCGCATCCCGCACATCCAGACCCTGGTAACCGGCTTTGGCAGCAGTGAGCTGTTCGTCAGCGACAGCCTTATTATCATCGGGCTCGACTACTACCTGGGTCCGCAGGGGCGCTATCGTCCGCAGGGCATACCGCAATATATTTTAAAAAGATTCGACAAGCCCTACATCGTGCCGGCCGTGGTACTGCTCTATGCCGATCGTTTTCTGCGCGAAAACCCGGCCGACAAAACCATGCTGGCCGATATGATTTACTATGGCAAAAAGTACTTTTTTGCTAAAAACATGCTGCCCTGCACCCCCGACTCACTCATTATCTGGTATTCGGGCAAGGAACTGGCCGAGGTGGAAGAAAACCGGCAGATAATCTGGTATCATTTTCTTGAAAAAGAACTGCTCTACGAAACCAACCATCTGGTAAAGCAGAAGTATATCGGTGAGCGGCCCAAGGTGTATGAGATCGGTCCCAACTGCCCGGGGCGTATCGGGGCCTGGCTGGGCTGGGATATTGTGCGCACTTATCACCAGCGCCATCCGCAGGAAACCATCCAACAGATACTAACCGAGCCGGATGCCCGGCAAATTCTGCAAGGCGCCAAATACAATCCGCTGGGTTCTTAGTCGGTGGCTGCCTCCATACTTTTTTCAGCAATTCAATCAGCGTCTCCGCAGATACACTGATAGGAAAACACAAACCGTTGGCTCTATTAGTTGGTATGCTGCCGGCACAACGGGTCATCAGCCGGCTCATATTCATGCGAGCTCCGGTAGGTATAATGCCACCACTCGGTAGGGTAAGGGTCAAAGCCGGCTGCCTCCATGCCTTTTTTCAGCAACTGGCGGTTTTGCAATACCGTATCAGGCAGGTTGGTGTAGTCGTGGTGGGCTTCTTCGCCAAAATGATCGAAGCCGGTGCCCATATCCAGCTCACGGCCATCGTCCGTTACCAGGGTCAGATCTACCGCCAGGCCGCGATTGTGGGCCGAGCCCTTGCCGGCCGGATTGGCCACATAGCGGTCATCAGGCAGTATCTCCCACATTTTGTACTGTACAGACCGGGGGCGATAGCAGTCGAAGAGTTTCAGCCGGTAGCCGCGTTGTCGGAAATATTGCTGGGCTTTAATCAGCCCGCGTACCGTTTCGTAGGCCAGCTTACACTCGGCACAAGGGTACACCGCCCGGTGCAAGAAGTTGTCATCAGTGGCGTACTTCAGGTCAAGCACAAAGGTGGTATCATAGTCGGTCAGGTACACATAGGCAGTATCGGCCGGCCCGGTGTTTTGTATAACCGGTTGTTGTTGCTTGTTACCACAAGCCATTAACAGGGACATCAAGGCGGCAAAAGATAAAAGGGTTGTTTTCATGTAGGCTATGATTAAAAAAAGCTGTTACCCGGTCAGGATAACAGCTTTTTATTTAATGTGTTTTTTCTAGGCCGGAGGCGGCACGCTGGGCGGAGCTGCCAGTTTTTTGGTTTTCACTGTTCTGCGCTCCTTATGGCCGCAATATGAGCATTTGTAGTACTCCAGCAGTTCGCCTTCTTCTTCCACAGTAGGCGATTTTATCACCTCTTCGTCTTCTACACGCATGGTACGATAACCACACGAAGGACATTCGATAGCCAGCGAAGCACCATCGTATTTTTCGATTTTGGTGTAGCCGGTTTCTTCGTCAAGCCACACGTCATAGTCAACGGCATGGCTGGCTTCTTCCTCAATCATTTCAGGTGTCAGATAGGCATCTTCCTCGTCCTCGCTAAGCAGCTTCATCTTATTGCCGTTGTTCGGGTTGATGCGCGGCTTATGACGCAGCTTGTTGAGTTTCTTTTCCACCTGAAAAGGATAATACACCTTGATCAGGCTGTTGAAGACAAGGGCAAAAATGGTGGTAAAGCTAGCCGTAACAAACACCCGTACAAAGAACCAGATCATTTCTTCTTGCACGGTATCGGTAAACAGGCTGTTCATCCACAAACCCAGCGCAATACACCAACTCAATGTCGCATACCAAAACAGGTTGATCTCGTTGGCATTGATAAAGTCGTGCTTTTCCTTAGGGTCTTTGATGGTAATCAGCCTGACAAAATAATATAACGTTATCAAGACACCGGCAGCGGCAAACAAAATGGCCAGATAGACCATCGCCTTGTCCCAGACTTTCAGAAAGTTTACGTAAGATTCATTGTACTCCATTGCTCACAAGGTTGGTTAATTAGTTGGTTTTCAAATCAGGTTTTTGGTTAAGGTTTTAAATTCAGGCTCAATTTATATAAATCCTAATTAGTAAAAAACAAAACATAAAAAAAGTTAATATTTTATTATAAAACAATCCGGATAAGCCGTTTTTACCCGGTCGAGTATTTTTTCTGCTTTGGCGCGGTTTTTTGCTTTGCCTATCGTCACTTTGTAATACTTAACACCTTGAATTACAGTTGTTTGCACAAAAACAGGTAGTTTGTGCCTGCGGCTCAGCCTGTCGGTAAGGGCAACCATATTGGCCGATTCGGTAAAACTGCCAACTTGTACGCCATAGCCGGACGGATGTTTACGTCTGGCACTCACCAGATAATAAGGCTCGGCCGGCAGGTCATTGGCAGCTTCCGGTTTGTCGAGGGTGCTGTAGGCTTTTTTTTCGGGCTCAGGCGAGTTGATAGCCACCAGCTCTACCCGCACTACACCTTGCTGAATAAAGTCGAGCTTGCGGGCGGCAGATTTGGACAAATCGATGATTCGCCCTTCTACAAAAGGGCCGCGATCGTTGATGCGTACGGTTACCTCCTTGCCATTGTCCAGGTTTTTTACCCGTACCAGGGTACCGAAAGGCAAAGTTCTGTGTGCAGCCGTTAACTTGTTCTGTCGGAACTTCTCACCACTGGCCGTCAGGCGCCCTTCAAACTTATCGGCATAGAATGAAGCCAGCCCGGTTTGCCTGAATTGCTGCGCCTGCAGGGCCCCGCTCAGCAATGACACAATAAGAATAACCGGAATAGCCTTGTTCATTTTTTCGATAGGTATATTGTCCCTGTCAAAATTTGTTGTTTTTCGTCTGCCAACAAAGAAATCAGCTCATAAATTTCGCTTGTCTGCAACAAGTCTTATTTTTGTCCCGCAAATATGAACCTTCAATATTTGCACCATGTCTGTTTCCAACCCCTCCCTGTTTCCTGAGGCCTTAACGTACGATGATGTTCTTTTAGTGCCTGCTTATTCGGCCGTATTGCCACGCGATACCGCTACTGTTACGCAACTTACCCGTAATATCACCCTGAATATTCCGCTGGTTTCGGCCGCTATGGATACCGTAACCGAGGCCGACCTGGCCATTGCCATGGCCCTCGAAGGCGGTATCGGTATTATTCATAAAAACATGAGCGCTGAGGCCCAGGCCCGCCAGGTGCGCAAGGTGAAGCGCTCGCAAAGCGGTATGATCCTCGACCCGGTAACACTGCCGGTGGAATCGACCGTGGGTGATGCCGAAAAAGCCATGCGTGAGCACAAAATAGGCGGCATACCCATAGTGGGCAAAAACAACAAGCTGGTAGGTATTATCACTAACCGCGACCTGCGCTTTCATCGCGACCCGCAGCGCCCGATCAAGGAGCTAATGACCAGCGACAACCTGATTACCGCCAATGAAGGGATAGACCTGAGTGCGGCCGAAGAGATACTCAAAGAGTACAAAATAGAAAAACTGCCGATTGTGGACAAAGATTTCCGCATCACCGGGCTGATTACTTATAAGGATATTTTGAAGAAGCGCGACCGGCCGCATGCCTGTAAAGATGAGTACGGTCGCTTGCGGGTGGGCGCTGCCGTAGGGGTTACGGCCGATATGAGCGACCGCATCCGCTTACTGATCGGGGCCGGGGTGGATGTAGTGGGTATTGACACAGCTCACGGACACTCACAAGGTGTGATTGATGCTACCAAACGTATCAAGAAGGAGTTCCCCGACCTGGAGCTGATAGTAGGCAATGTAGCTACGGCAGCCGCTGCCAAGGCCCTTGCCGATGCCGGGGCCGATGCTGTAAAAGTAGGTGTAGGGCCTGGTAGTATCTGTACCACCCGTATTATTGCCGGGGTGGGCATGCCGCAGCTTACGGCTGTAATCGAGGCCGCCAAAGGCCTCAAGGGCAGCGGAGTGCCGATAATTGCCGATGGTGGTATCCGCTTTTCTGGTGATGTGGTAAAAGCCCTGGCCGGGGGGGCACACAGCGTGATGATAGGCTCGCTGCTGGCCGGCACCGAAGAGGCCCCGGGTGAGGTGATTATCTACGAAGGGCGTAAGTTCAAATCATACCGCGGCATGGGCTCTGTGGAGGCGATGGAGGAGGGCTCCAAAGACCGCTACTTTCAGGATGCCGAAGACGATATCAAAAAACTTGTACCGGAAGGCATTGTGGGGCGGGTGCCCTACAAAGGGCATGTGGAAGAGGTGCTCTACCAACTGGTAGGCGGCCTGCGGGCCGGTATGGGCTACTGCGGAGCAGCCGATATTACCCAACTGCAGCAAGCCCGCTTTGTAAAAATCACCAATGCCGGCATGCGCGAGAGCCATCCGCACGATATTCAGATTACCCGCGAAGCACCCAATTATACACGCTAGGCGGGTTGCTCGCCTGAAGCGAAATTGTTGTATCTTCACCCCCTGAAGAAAAGCAGCAATATTTTGTCGGCCAAGAGCATTATACGGATAGCGCTGGCACTGGCCATATTGGCCTGGCTGGCTATGGTAGCCACCGATATGGTGGTGATTTTCGACCTGCGCAATCCGGTAAATATGGGCATTGAGCCGCAGGTGCCTAATATTTTCTTTGTAATCTATGTACTGGCTGTTTTTGTCTTTTATAAATACCGGATCGGTGCGGCCCAAAGCGACAATTTCATCGACCTGCTATGGAAGATTTTCATTACCGGGCTGCTCACCACTATTGTGTCGTTGGCCCTTACCGGGGTGGATGTGGTGCTGGGCGGCACCCACCTGATTAGCCATCCGCTGGTGGTGGACGTGCTCTACCTGATACGCCTGGGCCTGCTACTGGCGTTTGCCATATCTACTTTCGTAGTGTGGAAGCGTCTTATTCTATATCAGAAATCGAAACTGCTCCTGCGTGGCTGGATGGTGTTTGAGTATCTGCTGCTGGCTACCCTGCTCAGCATCTTCGTGCCATTCGATTTCACCCGCTACCTGTTTTTTGTGGTGCTGCCGTTTGCCGTGGTGCTGTCGGGCAATATGAAGTGGGTGGCTTTTCTTAGCTTTAAGCAAAAGTGGAAAAGCCTGTTGCTGCTGGTGCTTACCCTGCTGTATCTGATTTATTTTTATGTAAATATCAGTGAGATTCGCGGTACGCATCCGTATCTGCAAGTGCCGGGCAATATGCAGTTTGTTTTGTCGCTGCTGGTGTTTACCGCTCTTTATGCTGTTTTTTCTTTGCTGGTGATCCTGTTTAACCTGCCCACCTCTTCGGTGTTTGAACAAAAACTGGAGGAGGTGGTGAACTTTCAACGCCTGAGCCAGTCGGTGCAAACCGAGCAGAGCGAAAGCCAGATTTACAATATTTTGCTAAATAGCGCAGTGCGCGCCACCCAGGCCGATGCTGCCTGGATAGAGGTGAAAATCAACGACAAGGAGAAAATGTTTCGCCACCATATCGGTTCCGAAACCATTATGAACATCAAGAATTATTTCAAAAACAGCAAAGGCAACGACCCGTTTATCTTCGATCATCCCGAGCGTCCGGTGCGCCATGCCCGCTCACTGCGTAAGCTGCGTGGGGTGCCGTTTGCTTCGATGGTGGTCTTTCCGCTGGTAATGAGTGGCGAGCAAACCGGTCTGATTGTATTGCTTAAAGAACTACGCGAAGGGTTTAACCGCGATTTGATCGATATTGCCCAGACCTTTGTAAACCAGGCCTGTATATCGGTCGAGGGCTTTCGCCTGATGGCCGAGGCCCTGGCTACTGAGCGCTATAAAGAAGAGCTTAAGATTGCCCAGCGGGTACAGCGCCAGCTTTTGCCGGCTGCACTGCATGGCGGGCCTGATTTTGAGATTGCCGCTTTTTCACAGGCAGCTGATGAAGTGGGAGGCGACTACTACGATACCTTTCAGATAAATGAACACCAAACAGCCCTGATTATTGGCGATGTTAGTGGCAAGGGCACTTCGGCTGCCTTTCATATGTCGCAGATGCGCGGTATTTTCCATGGCCTCGCCCAGATGAACCTGCCCCCCGAAGAGTTTTTGCTCAGAGCCAACCGGGCCATTAGCTCGGGGCTGGACAAGACCTCGTTTATTACCATATCGTACTATGTGATTGACAGTGCGGCCAGGCAGGTAACCTTTGCCCGGGCCGGCCATTGCCCTACCCTGTATTACAACTACGAAACCGGCAAGGCCAGCTATTTTACCAACAAAGGCCTGGGGCTGGGCATGGTGCGCAACAAGCAATACAAAAACTATATTCAGTCGCGTACGTTTAGCTATAAGCCGGGCGATATTCTACTGCTGTACACCGATGGTATAACCGAAGCCAGAAACCGGCAGGGAGAAGAGTTCGGCTATGAGCGGCTGCTCAAGCTGGTTGAAAAGCATGCCGGCTTGCCGGCCCACGACATACGGCAACAGCTAATTGATGCCCTCTATGAATTTTGTGGCCACCGCGAACTGGATGATGACTATACAGTAATAATCGTGAAGTTTAAATAAATATGGTAGATATTCAAACGATACGGGATGACGGCTATACGGTGTTGAAAATACAGGGAGAAGTGGATGCCAGTTCTTCCATTCAGCTCGATGAAGCATTGGCAGAGTTGATAGCTGCACAGCCACCAGCTATTCTGGTAGATTGTACCGGTCTGCAGTATATTTCTTCGGCCGGGCTGGGCGTGTTTATGTCTTATATCGAAGAGCTCGACAGCAAGCAGATAAAGATGGTGCTGTTTGGCCTGAGCGACAAGGTGCGTCATGTATTTGATATACTGGGGCTTGACCAGCTCTTGCAACTAGTAGATAGCCAGGAAGAAGCCAAAGCACTGCTTACATGAAAACCCGCATATCCGTACCGTGCCTCAAGACCAACCTGCAGCGTATCCGGCAGTTTATTGTAAAAACGCTGCGTACCCAGCAATTGCCGGAGCTGGATATCCATGCTATGGTACTGGCCGTAGATGAGGTATGCGCCAACCTGATGATTCATGCCAACAAATGCTCGCCCCGGCACTCTATCGAAGTAAATATCGACCTGAGCGATTCGCAAAAAGTGGTGTTCGATATCATTGACCATAGCCAGGGCTTCGACATCCGCCAGCACCCCGACCCTGATTTGCAGGAGATTATTAAAAACCGCAGAAAGGGCGGGCTGGGTCTTATGCTGGTTAAGCGTATCATGGATGATATCGATTTTGAAGTAAAAGACAACCAGGCCATAGTACGTCTGGCCAAGCACCTGCCCGGGCGTTAGGCATCCGGTATGTGGCATTTCACCCTATTCGGTTATTTTTGTCGCCATGCCGTGCCGTTGGCCGGCAAATTGTTTTAAAAACCGATGAAAAAAAACCTGCCAATCATATTTTTAGCCATTCTTGCTACTGCCTGTGGTATTCTCAATATAGGTGGCAACAAAGAGCAGGAACCCCTGCTAACGGTAAATCATGAGCCTGTGTATGCTGGTGAGTTTATCTATGCTTTCAACAAAAACCGGCCGGCCGACTCGACAGTAACCCGTCAGGCCATTGATGACTACCTGGAACTATATGTCAATTTTAAACTGAAGGTAGCAGAAGCAAAAGCACGTGGCCTGGACACTACGGCTGCTTTTCGTCAGGAGTACAGCACCTATCTGGAGCAACTGCAAGGCAGCTACCTGAAGAGCCCGGAAGTTACCGATTCGTTGGTACAGCAGGCTTTTGAGCGCTTACAAACCGAGGTGCGTGCCTCACATATTCTTATCAAGGTGGAGGAGAATGCCCTGCCTGCCGATACCCTGGCAGCCTACAACAAGGCTTTGGCTATCCGCGACAGTCTGCTGCAGGGGCAGTCTTTTGAGAAAATGGCCATGCTGTACTCCGAAGACCCCTCGGCACGGCAAAACAAGGGCGATCTGGGTTATTTTACTACCTTGCAAATGGTGTATCCGTTTGAAAATGCCGCCTACGGCACTCCGGTAGGCCAGGTGTCGCTGCCGGTGCGCACCCGCTTCGGTTACCACCTGATCAAGGTTACCGGGCAGCGTCCTAACCGCGGTAAGGTGCGGGTGGCCCACATCATGCTGCGCCACAGTCCCGAGGCCCGCGACCGTATATTCGATATCTATGATCAACTGCAGGGTGGTGCCGATTGGGATGAGCTCTGCCGGCAATACTCGCAAGACAGCCGCTCGGCTGCCAAGGGTGGGGAGCTGCCGCCCTTTAGCTATCGCCAGGTGGTAGAGCCGTTTGCCAAAGCGGCTTTTGCCCTGGATAAGCCGGGGGAGATCTCCGACCCGGTAGAGACACGCTACGGATGGCATATCATTAAGCTGTTGGAAAAACTGCCGGTAAGTGATTTTGCTGCCAATGAGAGCCGCCTGCGTGCCCAGGTCAGCCGCGACAGCCGCTCCACCCTGAGCCGCCAACTGTTGCTCGATAAACTGGCGCGTGAGAATAAGCTACAGGAATTTGGCGAAAACATTGAGGCAATTGTCAACCCGGGTAATCATCGTTTTGTAAAAGAAAAGTGGTTGTGGCAACATGACTCATTGGCAAACTTGCCACTCTTTGCCATAGGCGATTCGCTCTATACGGCAGCCGGTCTTTACGAGCAAATAGCCAGCGACAAGCACCAGCAAAATACGCGCGACTATCTGTTTAAGGCTTATAAAAAATACCGTGACGAGTCCCTGGTGGCTTATGAAAAAGCACACCTGGCCGACAAATACCCCGAATATCGCTACTTGGAACGCGAGTATTACGAAGGCATCTTGCTGTTTACCATTATGGAGCAGGAGGTATGGCAAAAAGCAGCTTCGGATACAGCCGGCTTGCGGGCTTACTACCAGGCCCACAGCGCTGCCTATGTCGATACCGGCCGCTGGCAGGTAGCTGTCTTTACCGCCCCTGATGAGCAGGTCATAGACTCGGTAGCGGCTGCCCTGCCCGATGCGCAGGCCTTTGCCCGCTGGCCGCTGGCTGAAAAACAGCAACTTATGCAGGGCAACAATGGCACAACTGAGCTATCTTTGCGGCTTGATACCGGCATATATGAAGCAGCAAGCCATCCGGTATTACAAAAACTCAGCCGGCCGTTTGAAACAGCCCGCACCAATACGCAGCAAGGTTATCATTACGTGATCTTGCTGCGCAATCCCGATGAACCGCCACCACTTAGCCAGGTAAAAGGGCAAGTGGTAGCCGCCTATCAGGAAGAGCTGGAACGCAACTGGGGGGCAGAGCTGCGACAAAAATATGAGGTAGCAATAAACCGGAAAGTCCTGGAAGATGTTTACAAAAAACTTGCGGACAAGTAGTCTTTTTATCTGGCTGACAGCCTTTTTTTTGCTGGCCGGTTGCGACCTGGTAAAGGTCAAAGACCGCCAGCAGATAGCTGCGGAAAAGATAAAACCCATAGCCCGTGTAAATGACCATTACCTTTACCCGGCCGACCTGGCCGGCATCATACCGTCCGGGGCCAGCCCCGAGGACAGCGCCAACCTGGCCCGCTCCTACATCAATAACTGGATAGAGAAACAATTGCTGATAGACGAAGCGCTGGCCAAGATCGATTTTGACGAAGCCGAGATACAGCGCAAAATACTCAACTACCGCTATAGCCTGATAGCCTATGAATACAAATCGTTTTACGTGCGGCAAAACCTGAACACAGAGGTTAGCGATGAAGAAATTAAAGCTTACTACGAGGCCAACCTTGATAATTTTCCCCTGAAGCAAAATATTATTCGCGGGCGCTTTATCCGCCTGCCCAAGGAGGCTCCTGGTCAGGATATTGTCAAGCGCCTGATTTTTACCACCCGCCCGGAAAAACTGGAAAAATTGCGTACCTATTGTTTCAGCAATGCGTTGTCTTATATACTGGAAGACTCCGTATGGCTAAATTTTGACGAAATAATACAGAATACGCCCCTGGCGGAAGTATCTAACAAAGTAAACTTTTTGAGACGTACCCGCTATTCCGAAACCGAAGACGATACCTCGAAGTATTATCTGATGATTCGTGAATATAAAATAACCGATGATATTGCACCTCTGGAGGTGGTGCGCGACCAGATAGTGGATATCATTATAAACAAAAGAAAAGTAGCCCTGGCACGGCAACTGGAAAAAGAAGTGTATGACAAAGCCCGACAAAACAATGCGTTTGAAATATATCAGTAAATACATATGGCTGCTCTTGCTGTGGCCACTGGCCGCTGTGGCCCAGGAAGAAGGGCCGATCATCGATAAGGTGGCAGCCAAGGTGGACAACTACATTATCCTTAAATCGGAAATAGAGTACGCCTATCTCGACCTTTCGGCCCGCGGTGCCCTGCGTGGCCCGGACCCCAAATGTCAGGTATTGCAAACCCTAATCACCCAGAAGATGCTGCTGGCAGTGGCTGAAATAGACTCGGTGGAGGTTTCGGATATACAGGTAGATGCCGAACTGAACAACCGTATGCAGTATTTTATTGCCCAGACCGGTGGCGATGTAGCCGCACTGGAAGAATTTTACGGTAAAAGCATCGATCAGATAAAGGCCGAAATGCGCGATGATATGCGCGAGCAACTGATAGCCGATAAAATGCGCAGCAAGATTTCCGAGGAGGTAACCATTACCCCGGCCGAAGTCAGGAAGTTCTTTAACCGCATACCCAAAGACAGCCTGCCGTTTTTCTCGGAAGAAGTGGAGGTAGCCCAAATCGTTAAGATAGCCCGTATAGGCAAAGAGCAAAAACTAAAGGTAATCACCAAGCTTAATGAGATAAGGGACGCCATTCTGAATGGCGCTGACTTCGGCACCATGGCCGAAATGTACTCGATGGACCCGGGTTCGGCCCAGAATGGCGGTGAGCTGCCGGGCTGGTACTCGCGCGGGCAATTGGCGCCCGAGTACGAAGCGGCAGTGTTTAAACTAAAGCCGGGAGAGATATCCGAACCGGTAGAAACCGACTTCGGTTTTCACATCATCCAGTTGCTTGAGCGCAGAGGTAATGAATTCCGTACCCGCCATATTCTGATCACCCCTTCTTCTTCCGACCTGGATATTGAGTACACCATCCATCAGCTCGATAGTGTGCGCCAGGTGATACTGAGCGGAGAAAAAACTTTTGAAGAGGTAGCCAAGGATTTTTCCGATGACAAAATGTCGGCCCCGAGCGGTGGTTTTTTCCTTAACAACAACGGCTCTACCCGTATCCCGGTCGATCAGCTCGACCCTACGGTATATTTCACCATCGACACCATGAAGGTGGGTGATATCAGCCCGCCCATCCAGTTCCGGATGCCTACCGGCCAGGAGGCGGTGCGAATCATATATTTTAAATCGAAAATACCCCCGCACCAGGCCAACCTGAAAACCGACTGGCAGAAAATACAGGAGGCGGCCCTCAAGGAGAAGAAAAGCCGGGCCGAACAGGAATGGGTAAAAGAGGCCATCGACCGGGTTTATATTGAGTTGGATGAGGAATATAAAAGGTGTAAATTATTCGGCCTGAAAAACAGACAATTTTAACCATCAGATAATGACTACCTATAAATCGGATGTAGAGGCGGCCGATGCTCTGGCAGCCGCTTATGAAAAGCTAAAGGCTGAGATAGGCAAAAAAATCATCGGCCAGCAGGAAACGGTAGAGCAACTGCTGCTATCTGTTTTTTGTCAGGGGCATTCGCTGCTTATAGGTGTGCCGGGCCTGGCCAAAACACTGCTCATCCAGACACTGGCCCAGGTTCTCGATTTGTCATTCAGCCGCATCCAGTTTACCCCCGACCTGATGCCCTCGGATATCCTGGGGGCCGAAACGCTCGATAAGGAACGAAACTTCCGTTTTATCAAGGGGCCCATTTTTGCCAACATCATTCTGGCTGATGAAATCAACCGTACCCCACCAAAAACCCAGTCGGCCTTGCTGGAGGCCATGCAGGAGTACAGCGTAACCATAGCCGGCAAGAAGTACCCGCTGGAGAAGCCTTTTTTTGTGCTGGCCACGCAAAACCCCATTGAGCAGGAAGGCACCTATCCGCTGCCGGAAGCACAGCTCGATCGTTTTTTCTTTAACATTCACCTCGACTACCCCGATTTTGAAAGCGAAACAGCCATTGCCAAGGCTACTACGGCCGAGGCTACCCCTGACCCCGAGCATGTGCTGGATGGCCCACAGATCATAGCTTTTCAGCAACTGGTGCGCAAGACACCGGTTACCGACAATGTGGTAGAGTATGCCGTGGGGCTGGTGCACAAACTGCGCCCCGGCACCCCGGCTGCCAGCGCCATGGCCAACGAATATCTCGAGTGGGGGGCCGGGCCGCGTGCTTCACAGACCTTGATACTGGCAGCCAAATGCCACGCCTTGCTGCATGGCAAGTACTCGCCCGATATGGAAGATGTGCAGGCCATAGCTATACCCGCCTTGCGGCACCGGCTGGTGCGCAACTTCAAAGCCGAAGCCGAAGGATTAACCCTTGAAAAAATAATCAGGGAACACCTGTAAAGATTATTTGTAGTCTTTATCCAGGCTGGCCAGCATACGACTGATATCGAAATAAACCCCCTCAATGCCGTACTCATTATCGGCCAGTTTCAGGTAGTCGTAATGATCGATTAGTTGTTGCTCACCCCCAAAGGGTAGCCCCACAATGCTGAGCAGCACATATTCATCGGCCACGGTAATTACATGCCAGGCGGTTGGCTTACTCAGGCCGTCACCGGTATCCAGAATGGTGGTTAATATCTTTTCGAACTTGAAAAACCATTTGGCAGCCGCTGCCTTATTACCCAGTTCGTCTTCAGTTACCCCCATGTTGTAGATCGCCTTGATGTCAAAGGGGTAGTCCTGCAGCACTTCCATGCTCAGTTGCCGCAATTTTTCGAAGTCAGCCGGGGTTTTGTCCTCCTTGGCTATCAGCTCGTTGATGGCCTCTGTTTGTGGCGCTTTGCCATAAGGTTTGTAGGCGGGCTGAAAGGTATAACCCAGATAAAGGTGGCGGTAATCGCTGGCCGTAAGGGTGGTGTCGTTGTCGTGGTAGCGCTGCATAAGGGGCGGGTAATAATAACGTGAGTCCGGGTCAGCGATATTTTTGGCAATGAGCTTGTAGTCAACCGGGGTAAAATCGAATTCGTTTTGGGCCAGTGCAGGAGTGCTGAGCACCAGCATCAATAGCCATAGCTGCAGGCTGACCGGGTTTTTACAATACGGGAGGTTTGACATATAGCTTAAATGTAATGAATTAAATTTGAAAAAGCAGACAAATTAACTAAAATCGGCATTTTGCCGGATGGCCTCGCGATAAGCCTCGCGCCCTAATGCCAGCATCTCCGGGGTCTTGTGAAAATCCATGGTATTGGCGGCCTCGCGTGAGATACGGATGATCAAATCAGGCTTGTAATGCTTTAGCATCAGGTTAGAGAGAGTCTCCTGGGTAAATTCGAAAGAACGTGTCATCAGGTCGAAAATACCCAGTTCATCCTGTTTTTTCTTTTCCTTTTTGCGCCATTTGAAATAGCGTTGCTTCAGGTCGTTGATCAGCGAGCGCTCTTTGGCCGGCAAGTGTGGCTTTTGGTAGGGGATATTGGCATTGACATCTACCACCACCAGCTTGTCGCCCGGCTGGCGCTTTACCAGATCTACCGGCACCGGGTTTACCACCCCACCATCTACCAGCAGGCTGTCGTTGGTCTTGATGGGGTGCAAAATGGTAGGAATCGATACCGAAGCACGGATGGCGGCTTTCAGGTTGCCGCGATCGAAGACTACCTGTTTTTTGTGTACCACATCGGCTGCTACCGCCACAAAGGGGATGGGCAGCTCTTCGATATTTACTTTGGGAATAAAATGATCGATTTTTTTAAATACCTTTTCGCCTTTGACAAACCCCTGAGAGCTGATACTGAAATCGAGCAGGTTGAATACGTCCCAGTAGTCGAGTTCTAGCAACCACTCTTTGTACTGGGTCAGGTGCCCGCCTGCATAGATACCACTTACCACCGCTCCCATGGAGGAGCCGGCTACCGAAGTAATGCGGTGACCATCGCGCAGCAGTTCTTCAATCACCGCAATGTGGGCAATGCCACGGGCACCACCGCTGCTCAATACCAGCGCTATGTTATGGGCAGGCATAGTGGTTTATTCGGTACAATTGCACTTACTCAAGGCTTTGTCGATAAAACGCATCAGCAGCTCGGTTTGCTCTTCACCCATTTTCTGGCCTATTTGCGAAGCTATAAAGGTAAGCAATATACCCAGGCCGCCTATTACGGCCGGCCAGTAATTGCCCTCCACACCTATCAGGGATTGTGAAGAACCGTATATCAGCCCGCCAAGCAGCAAAAAGCCACTGGCTATATAGAAAAACATGAATAACGTCCAGATAGTGGATTTGGGCCCGATAAAGCCGCGGATGATGGTGTTTTCCTGGCGGTCGGAATAGCCGTCATCCCGCAAATAATTATGGGTTATTTCCAGTTGCAACTCAGGCGACCAGTAATGATGAAAATCTTCTGGAATCTTAACAAAAACATGGTTCTTCAACACTGTTCCCTCCAGATGAAAATCGCCCGACCCCAGCGTATCGGTAAAACATTCCAGCACCTCTTCTACCGAATGGTCGGTATAGCGCTTGATACGGGGTCTGATGCGAATGCTGAACATTGCCTAAATCAATTTCATCGTAATAGCACCCACAAGGATACTAAAATCTGACATAATACCACCGGCTGACAGCGCTTACCTGGTTTTTCTGCGTACCCAGGTAGCCAGTAGCGAGAGTACTATCAACAAAACGATGCCCCACCAGTTTATCTCATCCATAATAGTTACAATCGAACCAAAAATAGACTAAACTTTTATTTTCATTTTATTTCTTCTTGGAAGTGTTATACATTTGCCGATTATATCTTAAAATAATGATGAAAGAAATGGAAAATGTAACAAAATGGAGTGCGGAATGGACTGATTACGCCTGGCAGTTCGTTTCAACGTATGGACTTAAGCTGGTAGGCGCCATTGTAGCGCTGGTAATTGGTCTTTGGCTGATAAAATGGCTGCTGCGTTTGGTTGACGGAGCATTCACCAAAGCCAAAGTAGATGAGTCGTTGCGGCCCTTCCTGCGGTCGCTCACCGGCACTTTGTTCAAGGTGATGCTGGCTATCAGCATCATGACCATGCTGGGCATCAACATGACTTCTTTTATTGCCATACTGGGTGCTGCCGGTCTGGCGGTAGGTATGGCTTTGTCAGGCACCTTGCAAAACTTTGCCGGTGGGGTAATGATCTTGTTGTTCAAGCCCTTTAAAGTAGGCGATTTTATCGAAGCCCAGGGTTTTGCCGGGGTAGTAAAGGAAATCCAGATTTTTGTTACCATCATGACTACGCCCGACAACAAGACTATCATCATCCCCAATGCCGGTCTGGCCAACGGCTCGTTGATCAACTACAGCACCCAACCTACCAGGCGGGTTGACTGGACTTTTGGTATCGGCTATGGCGATGACCTGGAGAAAGCCAAAAAACTAATCCTCGACACCCTGGCACAGGACGAGCGTGTGCTTAAAGATCCGGCCCCTACCGTAGCGTTGGCCGAAATGGCCGACAGCGCGGTGAATCTGGGGGCCCGTGCCTGGGTAAAAGGTGAAGATTACTGGGGTGTATATTTCGATACCAATGAAAAAATATACAACCTGTTCAATGCCGAGGGCATCAATATTCCTTATCCGCAAATGGATGTACATGTACACAATAACTAATCAAAATTTTTAAGTGAAATGAAAAAAATATTTTTATCTGTTTTGATAATGACCGGTAGCATAGCGGCCTGGTCACAGACAACCACCCCGCCCGATACCTTATGGCGTATCAGTGGTGATTTCGGTTTTAAATTCAGCCAGGTATCACTTACCAACTGGGCAGCCGGTGGGCAAAACTCCTATGCCTTTAATGCCACCTATTTGATGAATGCCGATTATGCCAAAAACAAATGGTCGTGGAATAACCTGATAGTGCTGGGCTACGGCCTGCTAAAGCAGGGAGAACAGCCGCTGAACAAGACGGATGACCAGATACTGCTCAATACAAAACTGGGCTATGATATGGGTAAGGCCTGGTATGCCGAGCTAAATGCCAACTTCCGTACGCAGTTTACCGATGGTTTTGACCTGCCCAACGACTCGGTGCGTATCTCTACCTTCATGGCGCCTGCTTATCTGGTTGCCGGTTTGGGTTTTGAATACAAACCCAACGACCACTTCAATGCCATGATCAACCCGGTATCAAACAAAACCACCTTTGTGATGGCCGATGACCTGGCCGCCATAGGCGCTTACGGGGTGGACTCGGCCAGCAACGTACGGGCGGAGTTCGGTGCTTACCTGACCCTTTCTTACAAAAAGGAAGTAGCTAAAAACGTATCGCTGGCAACATTGTTTACCATGTTCGGCAATTACGAAAACCTGGCGGTGTGGGATGTAAATTGGGATATGATCCTTGATTTCAAAATCAACAATTGGTTGTCGGCCAATCTGACTACCAACCTGATTTATGACCAGGACATCAATATACCGGTTGACCGCACCGGTGACGGCATCAAAGAGAGCTTTGGCCCGCGGGTGCAGTTTAGAGAATCTTTCGGCCTGGGCCTTACCGCCAAGTTTAATAAGAAAACGGTAGCCAAATAAAAGAGCTGCCGGGCTAAGCTGAAAGACTCAATTTGCAGTGCTGTGTGCTAACAAGCAAGAAGATATTTGAGGTATAGCACAAAAACTGGCACTACAGTATAGTGATAATAGGTGGGCGCGTGAGCCACATGGTTCGCGCGTCCACTTTTTTCCTTTATGGGGAGGCCAGCACTTCCAGCCTGCCAGCGGTACGCAGGCTTTGAGCTAATAACCACATTTCCGCATCGCACGCCCTCTGCGATTAGGATTGAAGATTGGCGTTCCCTACACCGACAACGATGCCAGGTATATCCCCACCAACTACCTTTTTACCTATGCCTTCGCGCCTGGGGCCTTTTAAGGACGATGCGGAAAGTAGTGCCCTTGCCGGGCTCGGAAGAATGCACAAAAATGCGTCCCTGGTGGTAGTTTTCGATAATGCGCTTGGCCAGCGCCAGCCCGAGCCCCCAACCGCGCTTTTTGGTGGTATAGCCGGGATTAAACACCTGTCGTAGCTTACCGGGCGGAATGCCCTTACCGGTATCGGTAATATCAATAAACACACGCCAATCGCTGGCTTCCTGTATTTTAATGGTTATCTGCCCTTCTCCTTGCATGGCATCCACAGCATTTTTACAGATATTTTCCACCACCCACTCAAATAGCGGGGCATTGATATTGGCCAACACTTTGTCGTGCATGGTTTTCACCTCAATCTTTATCCTGTCCGACAGCCGGGTGCGCAGGTAGCCGGCCACCCGCTGCACTACCTCTACCAGGTCTTCTTCCCTGAGCACCGGCACCGACCCGATGCTGGAGAAGCGCTCGGTAATCAGTTGCAACTTCATAATGTCTTTATCGAGCTCATCCAGGATTTCACTGTCGGTAAACTTCTCATCGGCCCGCAGGTATTCTACCCAGGCCATTAGCGAAGAGATAGGCGTGCCCAACTGATGGGCGGTTTCTTTGGCCATACCCACCCATACCCGGTTTTGTTCGGCTGTGCGTGAAAACGAAAAGGCCAGATAGGCAATAAAGCCGAAAATGGCAATTACCGAGAGCTGCACGTAAGGGTAGTAAATAAGCTGCGTAAGCAGGTTGGAATGCCTGTAGTAGAGGTACTGCACCAGATACGGCTTGCCGGTAACCGGATTCATCGGGGCTATGCGGATGGGCTTGTACTCCCGGGCCATTTTGGCGGCCATGGCCTGCAGTTTCTGTTCAATTTCGGCCTTGCTTTGACTGGAGTCAACTTTGATGTTTTTGTAACCATATACATGGCCCAGCGAATCCAGAATGATCATCGGCATAGAGTTGTTTTGCAGGATAATCTCTTCGCTGATAAAGTTGATGTCCTGGTTGATGGTCACGCTTTCGTCCAGGGCAAACTCCAGGGTTTTGGCATAAAGCCTGATAAAGCTCTTTTCACGTTCTTTCAGCTTGCCAACCAGCATATTGGTGTACAAAATAGACCCCAGGCTGATTACCGTAGCGGCAATCAGCACAATCCATTTCAGATTGGATTTATTTTGGTATATGTTAAAAACGTCCGAACGGGCCATCAGCGGCAGGCTTTGTGAGGGTAATATATTTTATTTTAGTCAAATAAGTGCTTTTGCCCGGAAAATTCTCTGCATTCAAAGTTTGACACGATTTTGGCATAACATATTGATAAAGAGGCACTTAAAAAATTGCTTTCGATATACATACTTACACAAGTGTTTGACTTTCAAACTTTTATAAAACAAGGCAGGGTGAAGATTTTCTGCTAATCTTCGTTTGCGGCACATTGCAGCCGGTGGTATTCGGCCGTAGAAAGAATACTTTTCTGTACCAGTTTGCCGGTACCATTATAATAAAGCAATACCACCAGGTCGGCCTCTTCCACCCATTTTTCAGCCACAAAGAGCACCTGGCGATCTTTTGTCCAAACTGAAATTTCGGTAAAAGTAGGATTGAGCACCAAGCCGCGTTTGGGCGACCAGATGCCATAACCCACTCCTTTCAACACTTTGAAATAAACCTCATCGCCTACCCGGTATGTCTGGTAGTCGCTGATGTTGTCGAGCAGTACCGCTCCTTTGCCCAAATGCCAGAACAGCCACCTGAAGTTATGGTTTAAGCTGGCTATGCTGTCATTCAAATAGCGAATCTCTTTATAAATAACAGGCGTGAGCAAGGTGTCGCGGTTGCTTAGCAGACCAAAGTGATTATCCTGGGTTATCACAAATACCGAATCGGAGTAGGGCCGGGGCGGCCGCTCGTAGGCCGGCTCTATCAGTACCGAGTCGGGTTGGCTGTATAGGCCAAATAGCCCCTTTTTTACAAAAGCCACATAGCCTTTGCCCAGGCTCACGGCTCCTTCGAGCCGGCTTAGCAGCACCCGGCCGCTGTCGTCAAGCAGGTG
Source organism: Cyclobacteriaceae bacterium (assembly GCA_015488485.1). Taxonomy (GTDB): domain Bacteria; phylum Bacteroidota; class Bacteroidia; order Cytophagales; family Cyclobacteriaceae; genus S012-113. Next base: position 25,375 of record WFNR01000016.1, read on the forward strand.
GTAGCCCCTGCGCTGCCGGCTAAGGATGTAGATAGCGCCCAGATCGATCAGCTTGTCAAAAGCACCTGTTTCTACGGTTTGCCCCTGCCGGTTATAGACTGTTTTCTTACCTGCTTTGGCATTTGTCAGCACATAATGTCGTGCCAGGCTGTTGGTGTCCATACGGTTTACCGGCACCACAATATCATCAGGTTGCAGCCGGATGCGAGCCGTGTCGGTAAAATAGCAATATAAGGTATCATTCAGGTTGATAAGAGCGGCCGAAGTCCCCAGTGTACGCGCTTCCTGTGCTTGCAGCAGCCTCTTGCCGTGGTAAAACACCTCGGTCAAGGAGTCCTTCACAGCCAGCAACCAGTCTTCATTGCGGTAGATGTCGCGGTACCAACGCTTTGCCACCGAGGAGTCCAGGATGCTGTCGCTCCGGTCAATAAAATAATTACCCCCCTCTACTTCTATCTGTTGGGGCGCCAGCGGCACCACGAGCCTGCCGCTGCTATCCAGCAGGCCAAGTGAATCATGCCGGCCTACCACCAAATACTGCCCGGCCGTAGCGAGGGTATCGTACTCATAAGACCAACTCACCGGCACGTTGTCCAGCAAAGGAACCAAGGCCTCCTGGTCCACCACGGCCCAATGTTCCCTATAGCGAAAGGCCATTAAGTTATGAAAAGCAAAAAGCGTATCGTAGCCGGGTGCCAACAGCGCCCTGCCGGTGACACTCTCCAGCCCCCAGCCCCCGGCCGACCGGAAGGCGATGTAGCGGCCGGCCAGGTGGGCGTTGCTGAAATAGTGTGGGTTGTCGCGCCAGCCGGAGCGGGTGATAAAAAAGTAGCCCTTGGCAGTTTGCAGGCGCAGCAAGCCCAGCTCTTGTGCGCTAAGGCCGGTTACTGGCTCCTGTGTGAGCACCGAGCTGTCGAGCGCCAGCACCCCCTGGCCGGGCACCAGCACCAGGCCGGCCTCTTGCCTGCCGCACTTATCGGCCTGGCCCAGGGCAGGTAGTTGGCTCAGCAGGCTGTGGCCGGTGGTATCGAGCAGCAGGTAGTGGCCCTGCTGGTAGGCCGGCACCAGCAGGCGCTTTTGCAGCAGGTGCATGTGGCGGACGGAGTCGCGCAGCGGCTGATCGAAGAAGCCGGTATTCAACAGGCTGTCCTGCTTGCCGGGGGGTAGCATGCTGTACAGGCGCAGCGCAGCCTGACGGTAGAGCGCTCCATGCGGCACCTCATTCATAAAAGCCTGCAGTGCTTCAGGAGTATTGGCTCCGGTTACAATGTCGTAGATATGCTTTTCGGCTTCCGGGCGATGACGGTTGTGCGGATACTCCCGGATAAACTGCCGGTAAGAGGCCAGCTTGCCATCGGCCGTTAGGTGTTGGTAAAGCAAGAGTTCATATCTTTTTTGGGCTTCGGCTGCTTCGGCTGCATCAGGGTATTTGTCTAGAAAAGCCCGATAGGCCTGGTAGGTATGCGCTGCACTGGCTTGCCCGAAGGCCGCCCGGTTGCGCAGCAGGATGGCAGAATCGAGCAAGGGAGAGGTGCTGAACTGCTGTATGTAGGCAAGATAGGCCTGTTCGGTGTCCTGTTGTTTGGCTCGTACGAAAGCCGCCTGCTCGATAGCCCGCTGCAGTGCCAGGCTGGCATTGCTGCCCAGGCCGGCTTTGTCGAGCCTTTCTTGCTCCTTGTTCTCCAGGCTGTCGTATGTCTGGCGAGCAGCCAGCACATAGTGGTAGGCCGAATCGATGTTGTATTGCGGGTATTCTTCAGTAAAAAAAAGCTGCGCCAGTACCAGCCTGGCGGCTGCATCGAGGCTGTCTTTGGCGATGCCGCGTTGCAGCACCTCCCGGGCTTCCTCGTAGCGGCCTTTTTCCATCAGGTTAAGGGCCCTGCGTGCCTGCCCCATGCCGGTAAGGGCATACAGCAAAAAGAATACCGCTAAAAGAACTCTGCGCATGGGTGCTAAGGTATTGTGCAAATTGAACAATTAGTTTTAAGTTTTCAATTTTGTTTTCCTTACTTCTTTAAAACAGTTAATATGTAGGGGAATCCATAAAAGTTGTCACTTGAATTCACATTATCGAAATAACAATTATTTTTGTTGTGGAATGTCAAGCTCATATTCGAAAATAAGGCAAGTTTTAAAATTTGATAAAACTAATCGTTATACAAAAAGTGCAGCAGCACTGACACATTTTTTTCAAAGTAATGGAGAAAATTCAGGAGTCTATTTCCGGAATGAAGCGGAGGAATATTTAAAGAAATTTGCCGATCTGAATTTTCAATATGAACTTCCAATTGTTTACGATGTGCCTTTCCCACCAGTAGAGAACCCTGATTTTACATTCATAGATTTATTTGCAGGAATAGGTGGTTTCCGCATAGCTTTTCAGGAAATAAATGGCAAGTGTGTTTTTAGCTCTGAGTGGGACAAATATGCACAAAAAACATATGAGGCAAATTTTGGTGAAATACCTTTTGGAGACATAACTAAGATTAATGAATATGAAATTCCTGACCATGATGTCCTGGTAGCGGGCTTCCCATGTCAGCCATTTAGTATTGCTGGGGTGAGTAAAAAAAATGCGTTGGGGAAAGAGCACGGTTTTTTGGATAAAACACAAGGTACACTTTTTTTTGACATTGCCAGAATTTTAAAAGCCAAGCAACCTAAAGCTTTTTTGCTGGAAAATGTTAAAAATCTTAAGTCACATGATAGAGGGAAAACCTATAAAGTAATATATGAAACACTAAATAAGTTAGGATATCAGGTGTTCAGTAAGGTGCTGGATGCCAGATATTATGTGCCTCAGCACCGGGAAAGAATTTTTATTGTTGGTTTTTCCAATGATTATTTTGATAATCAAATAGACTTCTCTTTTCCTGAGCCACCAGAAAAAAAATATAGAATTAAAGATATTTTGGAAAACAATCCGGAAAGTAAATATACATTGTCAGATCATCTTTGGAAATATCTTCAGGAATACGCCCTCAAACATAGAGCCAAAGGCAATGGTTTTGGATTTGGCCTTACAGATTTAGATGGCATAGCACGAACCTTAAGTGCAAGATATTATAAAGACGGTTCTGAGATTTTAATACCGCAAGGCAACAAAAGAAATCCCAGGAGGTTGACTCCAGAGGAATGTAAAAGACTAATGGGATATCCTGATAAATTCAAGATAAAAGATATAGGAGTATCAGACACTCAGCTTTACAAACAATTCGGTAATTCTGTGGTTGTACCTGTCGTTCGTTCAGTGGCATCTTCAATGTATGGAGTGTTGTCACAGATTCTTTAATATATTCTTTTGAAGTTTCTCAAGGGTAGTGTTGATTCTACTTTTTTTGAGTTGGCATTCCCAAATGATAACTACATTCCAGCCCATTTCTTTTAAGGCCTTGTAGTTTTTCTTATCATTTTTCTTTGTATGGTTAATTTTATTCAGCCACCACTCTGTTCTTGTTTTAGGAATGACAAAATATTGACAATTGGCATGACCATGCCAAAAACAACCATTAATGAAAATAACAGTATTAAACTTTTTTAATACAATATCCGGATTCCCCGGCAAGTCTTTCTTGTGAAGACGATATCGAAAGCCACAGGTAAAAAGAAATTTTCTAACCAATATTTCGGGCTTGGTGTTTTTCCCCCTAATACGACTCATGTTATAAGAGCGTGTTGCCGGGTCATGCACATCAGCCATTGGTGTACTTTTGTCTTTCTCTTACCAATTCAATAAAATCGGCAAGGTTTATAATATCTTTTTGTTGATCGGGAGTATAAGTTTGTAAAACAGGTTCAGGCAAGACCAATTGTAATGCATGTTGGGCCATCTCATCAGTTTGGTTTTTGCTAATAGCGGGTTCAACCGTAATAAGATGTTTTCGTTTAATCCGGTCGGCTTCAGTCAACACTTGGCGCCAACGATCCTTTGCTGTGGTTTTAACCCCAAGCATTGTTAAGTATAGTTCCGAAAATGCAGGATCTTGATAATATTGTATGCCGGGAAAAATAAAATCAGGCTTGTTATTCCTTTCAGTTATTGCCCCCTTGGAGAAGGTGATTAAATTTTCAGAAAAGATAAAAGCCAAATGATGTTCAAAGGCAAGACCAGCTCTTGATTTTCGCCTGTTCTGAACACTTAATGAAAAGGAGATAAACTCGTCTACATCCAGGCCATCCTTCCCAAAACCTTCTTCCAACTTTTTCGCAACAATGTATTCTTCTAAAGTTTTAAAAAGCATTTCCTCTTGTTCAAGCCAGGTTATCAAGGCCTCATCAGGATTATCTATGGGAGAAACATCTTGAATGGTGGAGCGGGCATATGTTGAAAAAGTTTCAGTAGAGGGGAAATGAGGCCCAAAGCGACTCAGCAAAGTTTCCAAATAATTGGGTTTGGATTCGATTGTATCAAATCCCAACAAGGAGAGAACATATCTTTGGGCAAAAGTTAATTGGATATCATTCTCTTTTAAATCTCTGACAATCAGATCTGAGTTAAGGTTTTGGATATCGAATAGCATCAACATTTGACGCTCCGATGTGGAATTTTTAGGTGTAATAATTATTACCAAAGAGTTGTTTGCGGTTTTTGCTATTATCAAGAGATCTCCGGGTGTAGCCAGACCAATGACAGCATTTGTTTTGTAATACAGTCTGTATTCTGTTCTTGTAGCATGATTTTCTCGGGCGTCATACCAGGTGAGTTTTACAGAGTCTTCTACAATATGATCTTCTTTCTCACCTAGATATACAAATTTCCCAATAAATTCTTGTCTGTCTTCTCCAAATATTTCTTTGAATTTCGAGATACCATTAAACTCATGTTGATTTGATGTGTTAGGATTTACCTCAACATCACTTAATCTTTTTGCCCCGATTCCCTGGATTATCTTTGATATGGAATTCATACAATTTCGATATTGTATGTAAAATAAAAAACTTATACACAAAGTCAAAAATTATTGTTGCATATCTTTAACATATTCCCCCGCCTCAAACCTGCGTTTGGCCTCCATTAGAAAGGCCAGGAAGTTCTCCACACTCAGGTCGTAGGCCTTAGGCTCGATGACCAGCCGCTCCTGGTTGTCGAGGATCACATAAAAAGGCTGGGCATTGTTGTTGAAGCGGGTGATCTGGAAATCAGCATTTTTCTTGCCTATGGTTTTCTTTACTTTGCCGTCATAGGTGGAGGTGTACCACTCGCTTTCAGGCAGGGGGGTACGGTCGTCCACATAGAGCGCCACCAGCACAAAATCGTCACGCAGCATCTGCAACACCTTAGGGTCCGACCACACGCGGGCTTCCATTTCGCGGCAGTTGACACAGCCGTGACCGGTAAAATCGATAAACAAGGGCTTTTTCTGCTCTTTGGCACAGGCTATGGCCTGCTCATAATCGAAATAGCCTTCCAGGCCATGCGGAAAATGCAGCTTGTCGGCATACTTGGGCGCTTCGCACAGGTTGCCTTCCTCTCCGGGCGGCAAGGCACGGGCGGCTGTCAGGTCAAAGTCGTGTGAGCTCATGGGTGGCAGGTAGCCGGCCAGCATCTTGAGCGGGGCGCCCCACATACCGGGAATCAGATACACCACAAAGGTAAATGTAAGGATCGCCAGGATGAGGCGTGGCACGCCTATGCGCTCTACGGGGCTATCGTGCGGTAGCAATATCTTGCCCAGCAGATAAAAGCCGATCATCGAGAAAATCACAATCCAGAAAGCCAGATAGATCTCACGGTCGAGGATGCCCCAGTGGTAGGCCTGGTCGGCCACACTCAGGAACTTCAGCCCCAGGGCCAGCTCCAGGAAGCCCAGCACTACCTTTACCGAATTGAGCCAGCCGCCCGACTTGGGCATTTTGCGCAGCCAGTCGGGGAAGATAGCAAACAAGGTGAAGGGCAGCGCAAAGGCCAGCGAGAAGGCCAGCATACCCACAATGGGTTTGATGAATTCGCCCTGGGTGGAGAGCACCAGCACACTACCCACGATGGGGAAGGTGCACGAAAACGACACCAACGACAAAGTGGCTGCCATAAAGAACACCCCAATCAGCCCACCCCGGTCGGCCTGCCGGTCTATTTTATTAACCAGGCTGCTGGGCAGAGTGATTTCAAACATACCCAGGAAGGATAAGGCGAAAATGAAAAACACCAGAAAGACAAATATATTAGGCGCCCAGTGGGTAGCCAGGTTGTTGAGGGCATCGCCTCCGAAGAGTATGGCTATCAAAGTGCCGATTACGGTAAATATCAGGATAATTGACAGGCCGAAAACCAGTGCCTTGCGTATGGCATTACCTTCTTTTTCCCCTTCTTTCAGGAAGAAAGTAACCGTCATGGGTATCATCGGGAATACGCAGGGGGTGAGCAGCGCCAGCAGACCGGTAGTAAAGGCCAGCAAGGCAAAGGCCCAGAGGCCCATGGTGGCCGGGTTGTTATCAGCACTACTGTTGTAGGTACTGCCGGCTTTTACTTCTGTCGTTGGTTGGTCAGCCTTTTTTTTTACATACTTAATGCCGAAGTCCTGCTGGTCAAAATCATCCTCAAACGGAATGCAACGGCCATCGGTATCGGTGCACACCTGGTAGTTAATTGAGCCGCTGAAGTGCAGGTTATCTTTCAGTACCTTGATCGTCTGCCGGAACTCCCCTTTGCCGGCAAAGTAGGTGTACTCGCCTTCGAATATCTCATCATAGCCTTTCAGCGGATTGATAGCCCGCAGGCCGCCCACCAGTTCATAGGTGTCGTTGGGCTCGAACACCACTTCGGTTACCATGGGGCCCAGTTCCGGGTCGAAATCAGATGAATACAGATGCCACCCGGGGTCGATAGTTGCCTTGAAGATCAGCTCTATTTCATCTCCGGGTTTGAAATCGCTTTGGGAGAGCGCAAAAGTCCATTTGTTGGGGCGCAGCACCTGTGCTTGTGCAATCAGGGTGCCGGCCAGAAAGATAAACAGCAGTATCTTTTTCATGCTTGGTAGTTCATGCAATGCCCTTACTAACGCAAAGTTACCGGGTTATGTTCCGCCTTATTCGGTTTATCCTTTTTTGTCGGCAAAATGCTTATAAAACAAGGTGATGGTTTCAATGCCTTTGAAATAATTGAACACTCCGTAATGCTCGTTGGGTGAGTGAATGGCATCGGAGTCGAGGCCGAAGCCCAGCAGCACCACATCGGTTTTGAGCACTTCTTTAAACAACGCTACAATAGGTATGCTGCCGCCATCGCGGGTAGGGATGGGTGTTTTGCCCCAGGCTTCTTCAAAAGCGGCACTGGCGGCCTGGTAGGCTAGCGAATCGGTTTTGGTTACCGTAGGCTCACCGCCATGATGCGGAGTTACCTTCACCTTGACCGTTTTCGGTGCAATAGCCAGGAAGTGCTTGGTAAACAGCTCGGTAATTTCGCTGCTTTTTTGGTTGGGCACCAGGCGCATGGATATCTTGGCGTGTGCTTTGGATGGCAGCACGGTTTTGGCGCCCTCACCGGTATAGCCGCCCCAGATGCCGTTTACATCCAATGACGGACGGATGCCTACGCGCTCCAGTGTAGTATAGCCTTCCTCACCGGCCACTTCTTCTATGCCCAGGTCGTCTTTATAAGCTTGCAGATCGAAAGGGGCACTGTTGATGGCGGCCCGCTCTTCGGGGCTGAGCTCTTCTACTTTGTCATAAAAACCCGGTATGGTAATGCGTCCCTTGTCATCGATCAGGCTGGCAATCATTTTGCTCAGCACGTTGATGGGGTTGGCTACCGCCCCGCCATATACGCCCGAGTGCAGGTCGCGGTTGGGGCCGGTTACCTCTACCTCCACATAGCTCAGGCCGCGCAGCCCCACGCATATCGAAGGGTGATCGTTGGAGATCATGCTGGTATCCGAAATCAGGATGACATCGGCCGTAAGTTTGTCCTGGTTTTCGCGCACGAAGGTCTCCAGGTTGTCGGAGCCTACTTCTTCTTCCCCTTCTATCATAAACTTCACATTACACGGCAGGCTGCCGGTGTCAACCATAGTTTGCAGGGCTTTTACATGCATATACATCTGCCCCTTGTCGTCACAGGCGCCCCTGGCGTATATCTTATCGTCTTTGATCACCGGCTCAAACGGGGGCGAATCCCACAACTCGTAAGGATCGGCCGGTTGTACATCGTAGTGGCCGTAGATGAGCACCGTGGGCTTGGCCGGGTCAATGATTTTTTCACCATAAACTATCGGGTGGCCTTTGGTCTCTACCAGTTCGGCCTTGTCGCAGCCGGCTTCCAGCAGACGGTCGCGCACCGCTTCGGCTGTTTTACGCACATCTCCGGCAAATTTAGGGTCGGCACTTACCGAAGGCAGGCGCAAAAGATCGAAAAGTTCATCCAGAAACCGCTGCTTATTGGCTTCTATATAGGAGGTTACAGCTTGTTTATCCATGATTTATGTGGGGTTATATAAGTAAGGCAAATATGGCAAATAATTACGGCATTTAAGGTAGCCGGAGTCATGAAAAGATACAACCTTTGGACGAGCGGTACAGAGCGCGGCAAAACGGTGACTATGGCGGTAAAAATTTTTTAAATTTTTTTCAGGCCATACGGTTAGAATTGCTAATTGAAGCGGCCGACTGTAAGCTGTTACAGATCAAATTTTTAAAGAAACAGGAGCTTTCAGAAGCCCTTTCGGGGCCCGTTTTCCGGGTATCATTTTTTTTATTTTTTATCTAATTTTAACCGGATTTGACCCGTTTTATGATGCCGCACACATAAGCCGAAAGAGTTGAGCGGTTTATTTGTGCAGCAGCGGGCCCGACACCAGCTTGAAGCCTTATTTTTTTAACCTTAAACCTAGTTGCAACCATGCCAGACAGGGAGTTAAAGCCGGAACAAATGGAATTTGCCTTGGATGAAGCGGACAAACAAGAAGCTCACCAATCCACCACTACCGAACAACCACGTAAAACCTATTCGTATGAAGAGGCGTTGGCCCGGGCCAAAGCTTACTTCAAGGGCGATGAGCTGGCGGCCAACGTATGGCTGACCAAATATGCCTTGAAGGATTCGCAGGGCAATATCTACGAGGCCTCACCGGACGATATGCATCGCAGGATGGCGCGCGAGATCGCCCGTATTGAGGCGCGCTATCCGCAGCCTATGTCGGAGGATGAAATCTATGCTCTGATCAAGGACTTCAGGTACCTGGTGCCGCAGGGCGGGCCGATGTCCGGCATTGGCAATGACTTCCAGATAGCCTCTTTGTCCAACTGCTTTGTCATCGGCAACGAGGGCAACTCCGACTCTTACGGAGGTATCATGAAAACCGATCAGGAGCAAGTGCAACTGATGAAGCGCAGGGGCGGGGTAGGCCATGATCTGTCGCATATCCGCCCCAAGGGTAGCCCGGTGATGAACAGCGCCCTGACCTCTACGGGCGTAGTGCCCTTTATGGAGCGCTTCTCCAACTCCACCCGCGAGGTGGCCCAGGACGGCCGCAGGGGTGCTCTCATGCTAAGCATCTCTATTAAGCACCCCGATGCCGAGCATTTTATCGATGCCAAGCTGGATGGCACCAAAGTGACGGGCGCTAACGTATCGGTGCGCATTGATGATGAGTTTATGGAAGCCGCCACCCATGGTCGCACCTATGTGCAGCAGTGGCCCATCGATTCGCCCAATCCGCGTGTGAAGAAAGAGGTGGATGCGGCTGCCCTGTGGAAAAAGATCATCCACAACGCCTGGCAGTCGGCCGAGCCGGGTATTCTTTTCTGGGACACCATCATCCGCGAATCGGTGCCCGACTGCTATGCCGATGAGGGCTTCAGGACTACCTCTACCAACCCTTGTGGAGAAATACCGCTGTGCCCGTATGATAGCTGTCGCCTGCTGGCCATCAACCTGTACAGCTATGTGGACAACCCCTTTACCCCGGAAGCCAGTTTCAATTTCACCCGCTTCAAAGACCATGTGCGGGCAGCCCAGCGTATCATGGACGACATCATTGACCTGGAGGTAGAAAAAATCGACCGCATACTGGAGAAGATACAGGCCGATCCCGAGCCCGATGAGATAAAAGAGGTGGAAGTGCGTTTGTGGCAGAACATTCGCAAAAAAACTCTGCAAGGGCGCAGAACCGGAGTAGGTATTACGGCCGAAGGCGATATGCTGGCGGCCCTGGGGCTGCGTTACGGTTCGGATGAATCGATTGACTTCTCGGAAAAGGTACACAAAACGCTGGCTCTCGAAGCCTACCGCTCATCGGTGGAAATGGCCAAACTGCGTGGCCCGTTCCCAATCTTTAATGCCGACAAGGAAAAGGACAACCCCTTTATCAACCGCCTGAAAGAGGCAGATCCTGAGCTATACAAGGAGATGGTTGCCCATGGCAGGCGCAATATCTCGCTGCTGACCATCGCCCCTACCGGTACCACCAGCCTGATGACACAGACCTCATCGGGCATAGAGCCGGTGTTTATGGTGGCCTACAAGCGCAGGCGTAAGGTAAATCCTAATGATAAGGATGCCCGCGTGGACCTGGTAGATGAAGTGGGCGACCACTGGGAGGAGTATTCGGTTTTTCACCATAAATTCAACACCTGGCTGCAGGCCAATGGCTATGACCCGCAGCAGGTAGAGCAGATGGACGATGAAGCATTGAACGAGTTGATTGCCCAATCGCCTTACCACAAGGCTACTGCCAACGATGTGGATTGGGTGAAGAAGGTAGAGCTGCAAGGCCGTATTCAGAAATGGGTTGACCATTCCATCAGCGTAACGGTGAACATACCCGAGAGCACCAGCGAAGAAATGGTGGCGCGCATCTACGAAACCGGCTGGCGCAGCGGCTGTAAGGGTGTAACCGTATATCGTGACGGCTCCCGCTCGGGTGTGCTGGTGGCCAAGGATAAGAAAAAAGAAGAAAAAGAAGAAACGGCTTTGCGTGAGCACCATGCTCCCAAGCGCCCCAAGGTGCTGGAAGCGGATATTGTACGTTTTCAGAATAACAACGAGAAATGGGTGGCTGTAGTAGGGCTGTACGAAGGGCGGCCATATGAGATCTTTACCGGCCCGGCCGATGACTTTTTGTTTGTGCCCAAGTGGCTGGAGAAGGCCTGGGTGATCAAGAACAAAAATGAACAAGGGCGCAGCCAGTACGACCTGCAGTTTAAGGATAAGGACGGCTACCGCATTACCATCGAAGGGCTGTCGCGTACCTTTAACCCTGAGTACTGGAACTACGCCAAACTGATATCCGGGGTGCTGCGCCACGGTATGCCGCTGCCCTATGTAGTGGACATGGTAAACAACCTGCACCTGAATGCGGAGTCGCTCAACACCTGGAAAAACGGGGTGGCCCGCGCTCTCAAGCGCTATATACCCGATGGTACCCAGCCGCGGCAGAATATTTGCCCCGATTGCGGAGAGGCCGCCCTGGTGTATGAAGAAGGCTGCCTGACCTGCAAGAGCTGCGGCCATAGCAAATGCGGCTAATAAGGCTGCACGTCCTGATATGAACAACCAATAGCTGTGCGATGAATCAGTTTCTGGAAAAAACCTTTTACGGCAATACCATTACCCAGTGGGCCATTAGCTTTTCCATTATCCTGGGGGCGGTAATTCTGGCCAAGATCATCTTTTGGTTTGTGCAGAAGTTTGTCAAGAAAATCACCGCCCGCACCAAGACCAAACTGGATGACATTCTGATAGATAAGCTGGAAGAGCCGCTGGTGATGCTGGTGATTTTGTCGGGCGTTTCGTTGGCTATCAACAGCCTGCACTTGTCGGATGGGGTGGAAAGCTGGCTGAAGAAGGTCATGCACATTACCTACGCCCTCAATATCACCTGGCTGATTGTGCGCGTGCTGGATTCGCTCATCGAAGAGTATGTAGTGCCTCTGGCGCAGCGCTCCGACAACGATTTGGACGACCAGCTATTGCCGCTGATCCGCAAAGGCACCCGTTTGGTAATCTGGTCGCTGGGTGTGGTAATAGCCCTGAACAATGCCGGCTATAACGTAGGCGCCCTGCTGGCCAGTCTGGGTATCGGTGGTCTGGCGCTGGCGATGGCAGCCAAAGATACGGTCTCCAATTTTTTTGGGGGCATCATGATATTTACCGACAAGCCGTTCAAAATGGGCGACCGTATCAAAATAGACGGCTTTGACGGCACGGTGGTGGAGATTGGCCTGCGCAGCACCCGCCTGCGCACCCTGGAAGGGCGTATTGTTACCATTCCTAATGCCAAATTTCCCGATGGCATGGTGGAGAATGTCAGCTCGGAGCCCAGCCGTAAAATCGTGCTCAAGCTGGGCCTCACCTACGATACCACCCCGGAACAGATGAAAGAAGCCATGCAAACCTTGCGTGAAATAGCCGCTGCCAACCCCAACCTGGAGGAGAATGTGCTGGTTAGCTTTACCGAATTCGGTGATTTTGCCCTGGGGATTCTGTTTATCTATTACATTAAAAAGAACAGCGACATTCTGGAAACCCAAAGTGAGGTGAACCTGGCTATTCTTGAGCAGTTTAATGCCAAGGGGCTGGAGATGGCCTTCCCCACCCAAACAGTATATGCCCAGGTTAGTCAGGAGGGATAGCCCCCCCTTTTTTCTACTAATCTATGAGATTGGTTTTATTGTTAATATCTGACTATCAGGTATTAACAAGACCGTGTCACTGTTTAATATGAATATTATGAATAATTCATATTAAACCCTGGCAAGGTAAGCGAGTCTTACAGGTGTACCAACAACACAAAAAGATGAAAAAGCTGTTAATTTTTGTTCTGCTTAGTTTAACAACCCTGTCATTTCAGGCTATGGCCACCGAAAAACCCCATCATCACAAACGGGTAGTGGTCGTAAAGCCTGCCAGACCGCATCACTACACCCACCGTCCGCAGCATGTGCGGGCCGGGTATGTATGGGTAGAAGGGCACTGGCGCTGGCATAAGCGTAGCCACACCTATGTGTGGGTAGAGGGTCACCTGGTTAAGCGAAAGAAAGGCCACCACTGGGTGGCCGGCCACTGGAAAAAGGTGCCGGGCGGCTGGGTATATATCGAAGGCCGATGGACCCGGTAGCAACCGGTAAGTAAGCTTCTCTCATGTATGGTTTAGGTTAGGTTAATATACTGTTGTTGTAATCCGGACAGCCCGGTACAGCCCCCTCAGCGGGGCTTTTTTACTTGGTATAAATGGCGATTTCTGATGCCAAATACTTTAATTTTGAGCCAAAATCAGCAGCATGCTACAGATATCATATATCCGGGAAAACAAAGAAAAAGTATTGGCCGGCCTGGCCAAGCGCCACCTGCAGGAGGCTCCGCAACTCATAGACAAGGCGTTGGCGCTGGATGACGAGCGCAGGCAGTTGCAGCAGGAGTACGATCGCACCCAGGCCGAGGCCAATACGGCCGCCAAGGCCATTGGTGAGCTAATGCGCAGCGGGCGTAAGGAAGAGGCCGAGCAGCAAAAGCAAGCTGCCGCCACCTTGAAGCAGCGCAGCAAAGAGCTGTCCGACCAGCTAAAGAAGACCGCAGCGGCCTTGCAAGAGGTGCTCTACAACATCCCCAATGTGCCGCACGACAAAGTGCCGGCCGGCACCTCCGAGGCTGATAACCTGGTAGAAAAACAATGGGGCGAGCTGCCCTCTCTGCCGGATGACGCCCTGCCGCACTGGGAGCTGATCAAGGAGTATGATATCATTGATTTTGAGCTGGGCAATAAAATTACCGGGGCCGGCTTTCCGGTGTATAAGAAGCAAGGTGCCCGCCTGCAACGTGCGTTGATCAATTTCTTCCTTGATGAGGCCGAAAAAGCCGGCTACATCGAAGTGCAGCCACCTATCCTGATCAATGAGGCCTCTGGCTACGGCACCGGTCAGTTGCCCGACAAGGAAGGGCAGATGTATCATGTGGGTGAGGACAATTTTTATCTGATACCTACTGCCGAAGTGCCCATTACCAATATCTACCGCGATGTAATCCTGACCGAAGAGCAGTTGCCTGTAAGGCATGTTGGCTATACGCCCTGCTTCAGGCGCGAGGCCGGCTCGTGGGGGGCGCATGTGCGTGGCCTTAACCGCCTGCATCAGTTCGACAAAGTGGAGATCGTGCAGATAAGCCACCCCGACCATTCTTATCAAATCCTCGAAGAGATGAGCGCCTACATCCAGTCGCTGCTGCAGAAGCTGGCGCTGCCTTACCGGGTGGTGGTACTGTGTGGCGGTGACCTGGGCTTTACCTCGGCCCTCACCTACGATATGGAGGTGTATTCGGCTGCCCAGCAAAAATGGCTGGAAGTAAGCTCGGTGAGCAACTTCGAGACCTTCCAGGCCAACCGCCTGAAGCTGCGCTATCGTACGGCCGATAAAAAAACTCAACTGCTGCATACCCTCAACGGCAGCGCCCTGGCCTTGCCGCGCATCGTAGCCGCCATACTGGAAAACAACCAGACACCCGAGGGTATCAAAGTACCCGAAGTACTGGTGCCCTACTGTGGTTTTGAGCGCCTTGTGAAAGAAGGTATAATAGACAAAAAGGGGGCTGTTTAGGAGTGGATAAGTTCAAGTGGCCAAAAAAGGGAGTGTGTGTTTTGGGCTTTTGAGATTCCTTGTTGTATCGCAACAGCAAAAGCAAACACAAACAAATATTGACAGTTTCTGTCGTGTTTCTTAAATACCGCAAATATCCAAACCGGGCTGAAATTTGAAAATCAGCCGGCTGATTGGTTGCCCCGATAACGTAGTTTACCGATTTCTATAGGTACAGCTATTTTCACCAGTAAGGTAAATACAAATGCGCCCAGCGCCCAAATGCCTATGGTCACGGCAATTTCTACCCAGGTGGGAAAATATTCAACAATATTCCCCCATGGGCCGGGAATGAAACCGGGGATAATCAGGCCCATGCCCTTGTCTATCCAGATAGCAACAAACAGCAACGCACAGGCCAGATATAGTAAATTATGCTTACGTCTAAGCCGGTTTATGGTAAGTATAACGGTTGCCAACAGGTTCAGGCCTATAGATGTCCAAATCCAGGGCACCAGGGCATTTTTGTTGCCAATGCCAAAAAACATATATATGGCGCTGTTGCTATGGTGAGTAACACTGTAAAACTCTTTGAATAGCTCTGACCCCAGCATTATGAGATTAATTTGAGCTGCTACTGTTACTACCATAGCTATTTTATCAATGGTTTTATCGGCTATGCTATAAGGGGTATATTTTCTGATAACTGCCAGTGCCAGTATAATCAGGGCTGGTCCGGCAGCAAAGGCTGATGCCAGAAAACGCGGCCCTAGCAAGGCGCTGTTCCAAAACGGTCGGGCCGGCAGCCCGGCATATAGAAAAGCGGTAACCAAATGGATACCGACCGCCCAGAATACAGAGATAAGAACACCGGGCAGGTAAACGGCTTCGCGTGGTTTTCGGCCCTGATAATGATAATACAGCAGATAAAAAGGGATGGTAAGGTTAAAAAAAAGATAACCATTCAATACGATTACATCCCAGGCCAACATGGAGTTGGGCCAGTTAAGCACACCTATTACAGGAATAATGTGCCAAAGGCGTGCCGGGCCACCCATGTCCACGGTTACGAATGCCAGGCACATAACCAAAGCCGACACCGCCATACCTTCACCAATCAATACAGCTTGCGAAAAATCAATGTCTTTGAGGATATAAGTAGGCAATACAAGCATGACAGCGGCAGCTGCCACTCCTACCAGGAAAGTAAAGTTGGAAATGTACAATCCCCAGCTTACCCGGTCGGTCATGCCGGTGACAGCCAGACCGTGTACAATCTGCTGATAATAGGCATATGCTCCGAACAGCATAAGCAGGGTTAGCACGGCCATCCAAATATGATAGGCGGTTGTGCCTTTGGTGACTTCCTTAAAGCCATCGTAGATCAAACTGATTGCTACTTTCATCCTTTTCTGTTTTTTTGAACAGTGTATGCTTTGGTCAATCCATAAAATACCAGAATTTCGGCTCGGTACCCAGGTCTTCTTTCAACCTGAACACTTTTTTGTTGGCCAGCACCCAGCGTATGGTGCTGTTGGGGTCCAGCAAATTGCCAAAAATCCGAGCACCTGTTGGACAGGCTTCTACACAAGCCGGGTTTTGGCCGTTGCGGGAGCGCTGAATACAAAAGGTGCATTTTTCCATTACCCCTTTCTTGCGCAACCGGTTGCCCAGATAGTGCTGGTCTTTGTTTATTTCATTCTCCGGCACGTGCGGGGCGCTCCAGTTAAACCGCCTGCCATCATATGGGCAGGCTGCCTGGCAGTAGCGGCAGCCAATACACCAGTCATAGTCAATCACTACTATGCCGTCTTTTTCTTTCCAGGTAGCCTCTACCGGGCATACATTTACACATGGTGGGTTGTCGCAATGGAAACACTGAGTGCCCAGATAAAAATGACCTTCGGCCGGTACTTCATGGTAGAAATTATCATCAGCCATTTCAAAATTCATCTGGCCTTTCTTGAATTCATGAATACGTATGTATTGCATTTGCGAATCACGATCCTGGTTGTTCTCTTTAACACAGGCATTGATGCAATCCATATATCCCCGGCATTTGGATATGTTGAAAGCATAGCCATATAGTACGTCCTTAACCGGCCCTTTATCCGAAATATTTATCTTGCCTCCGTTTCGTAAAGCATACATGCGTTCCAGCCGCTCTACGGTAGCCCGCTTTTCTTCATCGGTCATCAGTTTGTAGTTGCCTTTGAAATATTCTTCCCATTTCAGGGCGGCAAGTTCTTTTTCATCTTCGTTACTGGTAATGCTACACGATGTATTGAGCAGGCTGCTGCCTGCCAGTAGTCCGGCCGTAAGCCCTTTTAAAGCCGAACGCCTGTCCAGTGATTTGTTAATAACCTGTTCATAGCCATCCTGCTGCCGGCAGGAGCAACCAGCGCCTTTAGGGTTGTCGGCAACTGACGGGCATGCATCCTGGTTTTTCTTTTTTCTTCTAAAAAACATAACGGCCTATCTTGGATCAAGTTCTTGTATTTTTACGGTGTTCAGGCGTGCCGGCCATCGTTTCTCAAGGCCTGGGGAATGAGGGTTGTGGCAATCAACACAATTTTTGGCTAGCCTGGGCGGCAGCCAGACGTTGATGTTTTTGCCGTGGGCCCCGCCAAGCCAATCACTATATTGGGTAGAATGGCATTGCCGGCAAACATCATAACTGTTGTTGAAACTGATACTACGGTGGTTTTGCGCTTGTAAATATTCCATGTTATCGCTATTGTGGCAGGTGGCACAGTCCATGATTTCGCGATCGGCATGTTCCAGACTGATCTGCCAATGGGCCTTTTTTTCGTTGCCACCGGTAGGCGCCATTTTGGTCAGCGGTACGATATGACATTTGTTACAAGGAAAACTTTCGATTCGGCTGGTTCGCTCGGGGATAAAAAACAAGGTGTCGTTGGTTGTATTGCCAAACGGCACTTTCTTTATGCCTGTGGTATATTGCTCTGCACTTATCTCATACCCCACCGCAGTGGCACCATCTGTCTCCAGTTTGGTTATCAGGGAGTCCTTATGATGAACGGGGTTGGAGCAGGCACCTAACAACAATAGCAGCGATATGATCTTTATCTTGTCCATATTTCGGGTACATTCTTTTCGTTGTTTTTTATAGCATGACATTGCCGGCAATTTACACGTTCAGGATGCGTTACCCGTATCTTTGCTGGTGTGGCAGAACTGGCATGACAGGCCAGGCAATTGCTGCGCATCTGCAAACCGTGGGTTATAACAGGAGGGCTCCCCGGCAAGGCCTGTTGCCCGCTGCCGGGCGCGGCCGTACTTGACCACGTGTTGGCAACAAAATTGCCGGTAGTTGTTACCGGTACATGGCATTGTTTGCAACTGATCAGTTCCGGATGTGGTGTAATAGGCGCGAAGGCCCCGTAGGCCGGGGCATAGTCGCCATGACGATGACATTGCAGGCAATCTTTACCTCCAGGACTTCTTTCTTCTCCGGCAGGATGGGGTATCACGGGGGGCGCACCAGGATAGGCTCTGCGGCTGTAATAAGCAGTCAATTCCTTATTGACATTTTGGCCTGACTCCAGCAACTGCTTGAGCTCAAGCGCTTTGTCGGCAAGCTTAAACACTTCTTCTTCTGCCGGCAATGTATTGGAATCCGGCTGTGCGATAACATCAAAATTTTCGCCAGATCGCTCTTCAACCAGGCTGGTATTGACGATTATTGCAGACGCGGCTGACAGGAGAGCCCAAAAACCGATGATTATATACCGTTGCTTCATTTTGTTAAACCTTCTCTATACGCACAGCACACTTTTTAAAATCCGGTTCTTTGGAAATCGGGCAAAAAGCATCCAGTGTAGTATCGTTTATCAGCATATTCTCATCAAAAAACGGTACAAATACCTGACCTGGAGTAGGCAGGCCCCTATCGTTGACAGAGGCGGGTAGAACGGTCTGGCCTCTGCGCGATATCACTTTTACCTTCTGGTTGTGTTTGATACCTAGTCGTTTGGCGTCTGCAGGGTGAATTTCCACATAGGCGTGAGGTACGGCCTGGTGCAATACAGGTATCCTGCGCGTCATTGAGCCCGTATGCCAGTGCTCTATTACCCGACCGGTATTGAGCCAAAACGGGTATTCATTGTCGGGCATTTCAGGGGCCGGTTCGTAGGGTCGCAGCCAGATCACCGCCTTGCCGTTGGGTTTGCCGTAGAAGTCGAAGTCTTTGGTGGTATCGCAGGCGGGGTCGTACCTGGAATTATAGCGCCATAGGGTAGAACGTCCGGTTTCCTCTATATATGGCCAGATTGCCCCACTTTGCTTTTTTAGTACCGACAAAGGCGCCATATTGTGCTTTTTACCGGCATGAAACTGCCGGTATTCATTATAGATTTCTTCGTGGTGCTTTTCTTTGCTGTAAGGAAACAGCTTAGCAAACCCCATTCGCCTGGCCACTTCTATGGTCATCCAGGCATCGGGTAGGGCTTCGCCAGGGGGCTCTATCATTTTATCCCAGTATTGTGTGCGCCTTTCAGAGTTGCCGTATAAGCCACTTTTCTCTATATGCCAGGCAGCCGGTAGTATTACATCGGCCACATCGGTGGTGGGGGTAGGAAACACATCCGATACTACTACAAAACAACTATCTTTGGCAAGAGCAGGCCGGTAGCGGCTGGTTCTTGGCAATGATACCAAAGGGTTGGTGGACTGTATCCAGATAAAACGGATGTCGCCCCGGTCTATAGCCCTGAACATTTCGGTAGTATGATACGTGGGCTTGTCGGGTATGCGCTCATATGGCACTTTCCAGATTTTGGCAGCCAGTTCACGGCTTTTTTTGTTAGTAACAACACCTTTGGGCAACTTGTGGGTAAATGTGCCCACCTCTCTGGCCGTACCACAGGCGCTTGGTTGTCCGGTTAGTGAAAAAGGACCGTTGCCGGGTTGTGATATTTTGCCCGTAAGTAAGTGAATATTGTATATAAGATTATTGGCCCAGGTGCCGCGTGTATGTTGGTTAATTCCCATGCACCAGTAGGTTACCACCTTTAAGTTGGGGTCACCATAAAGTGCCGCCAGGTATTTTATTTCTTTGGCGGGTACTCCGGTCAAGGCTTCAACCTTGTCAGGCCGGTAGTCATTCAGAAATGCCTTGTACTGGTCGAAGTCTATTGCTTCGGGCTCATCTTTAAAGGCAAATTTGTCTTCCAGGCCATAGCCCAAGCCGGTTTTTCCCTTGAAAAAGACTACATGTTTTTCTATAAAGTTTTTGTCCAGCCAATTGTTATTGATGAGCTCATAGCAAATGGCATTGGCAATAGCCAGATCTCCTTGTGGTTTAAAAAGTATAGATATGTCGGCCGCCTTGCTTGTACGTGTGGTGCGTGTAGCCAGGTCAATGATTTTGACATTTTTTCTTCTAAGTCTGTTGTCCAGCATGCGCGAAAACAGTACCGGATGCATTTCAGCCATATTGTTGCCCCAAAGGACAAATACATCGGCATGTTCTATATCTTCGTAACAACCCATAGGTTCATCTGCCCCAAATGTGGTTAAAAAACCGGCTACCGCACTGGCCATACAAAGCCGGGCATTGCATTCCAGATTGTTGGTACCGATGGCCCCTTTCATGAATTTGGATGCCACGTATCCTTCGGGAATGGTTGATTGCCCCGAGGTGTACATGGCTACCGAATCTTTGCCATATTTTTTAATGGTTTCCTGCATTTTGGCAGCTACCAGGTCCAGGGCTTCTTTCATGGTTACCTCAACATATTTGCCGTTTTTCTTTATCAGGGGTTTGGTAAGCCTGTCGCTGGCGCTGGTACACATTATTTGGTGGTAGCCTTTTACACAAAGCAGACCTTTGTTTACACTACAGTTAGGGTCGCCCTTTACTGCTACAGCGCGGCCTGCCTGCGTGCCTACCAATATACCACACCCTACACCACAAAATCGACATGGTGCTTTATGCCACGTTATGTCGCTGGCTGGGTTGTCATGCTTCTGCTCATGAGCAAATAAAATACCGGGAACCATCGTGGCGGCAGCGGCCATTGCCGAAAAAGCAGCGGTTTTTTTGATAAAGATTCTTCTGTTCATCATATTTGTTATTTGTTGTTGTGGTCATGTATAGCATGATCACTATAGCCTGACACCAGACTCAAATGCTCGATTTCCTTTATTTTTTCCAGGGATGCCATTAAAGCGTCTTCTTCATGATTGCCAAAGGTTTCGGTAACCAAAATCAATACATCTTTATTCAAAGCTGGTATTACCTCACAACCGGCCAAAGAAGCCAGCTGTTGCCTCAGCAGGTCTTTCTTGCCTTTCGAGGGAAAAACGATATAGCTTTTGATAGGCATATTCCTGTTATTTATGTGATCATCATCACACTTGCAAATTCATAATAATTCCACAATAAGAAAAATGATAAAGGTCATATTCTTTAATATTTTTAGTCATTCACCCCTAGCCCGGACAAATTAAATGACTTTTGTTTTTTTAATAGCTTCACTACAGGATGCTTTTTGGCTGGTATAGCGTATAAAACAAAAAATGATAATTGTCAGCATTTGGAAAATCAACAATATATTATTTTGCTTATGTAACACAAGTCACACAATCACACAAATCGAAACTAAAATGAAAAAGCTCCTGCTTTCTTTGTTATTAGCCATGGGTTGTACGCTTATGGTTAAGGCACAATTTACCATAAGTGCGGAAATCCGCCCGCGGGCAGAATTCAGAAACGGCTTCAAAGCACCGCGCTATAAAACCGACCCGCCTGCTTTCTTTATTGAGCAGCGTTCACGATTATATCTCGACTACAAAAACGAGAAAATCGCTTTAAAGCTGACTCTGCAGGATGTACGTATTTGGGGTAGTGTGGATCAGGTTTATAAAACCGATCCCAATCTGCAAAATGTTCATGAAGCCTGGGGTCAGTTCAATTTCAATGACCGGTTTGCTTTTCGGGTGGGCAGAATGGAGCTTGATTACGATGGTGCCCGTTTCCTGGGCAACCTGGACTGGGCGGCCCAGGCCAGGACACACGATGCCCTTTTGTTTTTATGGAAAAACAACAAGGGGGCCAGGCTGGATGTGGGGCTGGCCTATAACCAAAACTGGCGACCGGAACCTGGTTGGCTAAACCAGAACTTCTACGACCATACTGTTACCAAAAACTACAAAACCATGCAGTTTGCCCGTTTTGAAACGCAGATAAAAGGCGGCAGTTTTGTGGCCCTGGTGCATAACGATGGCCGTCAGGTGGCAGCCGATTCAACGATGGCCTACCGGCAAACCTATGCCCTTATTGCCAATAAAAATATGGGGGCGGTAAAATTAAGCACCGAACTTTACTACCAGGGAGGCAAAAACGGCAACGGCATTCCGGTAAACGCCTACCTTGCTGCATTATATGCTACCTTTAAAACCAATCTGACCCCAATCACTTTTGGTGGTGAAATTCTGTCAGGCACCAATCCCAACGATACCCAGGATCGTTCTTTTATCCCTTTATACGGTACCAACCACAAGTTTTACGGATTTATGGATTATTTTTATGTAGGTAACCCGCATAGCAATAAAGGGTTGGTGGACTTGAATATACAGACCAAGTTTAAACTGGGAGGTATTTCAAGCCTGGTTGCCAATGCTCACTATTTTATGAGTGCGGCCAATATACCAGACCCGAATGATCCCGGGCGCAATGTATCCAGGGCCCTGGGAACAGAGATAGATCTGGTATATATAGCGAGATTATATGAATCAGTAAATATCAAGCTAGGCTATTCGCAAATGTTCGCCACTTCGTCTATGGTCATTATCAAAGGCACCGGAGATCAAAATGCCATCAACAACTGGGCCTGGTTGATGATAACGTTTAAACCGACATTATTCGACAGCAACAATACCACTTCACAACCATGAAGCTCTTGACCTTTCTCAAGCCACCATCCCAGTGGATTATACTGGTTACCGTGTTGATAGGAATAATTGCAGGCCTATCTATATATAGTATTTATTTGTCCAATGCGGTGTCCTATTTATCAGACAAACCCGAAACCTGTGTAAACTGCCACGTAATGATGCCCGAATATGCCACCTGGAGGCATAGCTCTCATGGCAGAAGCGTAACCTGCAACGACTGCCATGTGCCAAACACCAATCCGATTGCCAGGTTAGCGTTCAAGGTGAAGGATGGTTTAGGACATGCTACTGCTTTTACATTACGCACCGAGCCGCAAGTAATAAGAATGCGGGACCCGGGCAAAAAAGTAGTACAGGAAAATTGCAAACGCTGCCACGGCACCCTTAATCGTGAAGTTGGCTTGCTCGGAGTTTCGTTGGAGGAGGCCAATCATGGTGAGAGCAAGTTGTGCTGGCAATGCCACCGCGAAGTGCCGCACGGCACGGTAAAGGGGTTGTCTTCCACACCCAATGCCCGGGTACCCCTACTGGGAAGCCCGGTGCCTGAATGGCTGAAAAAGCAACAAAAAAAAATAAACCAATAAAATGAGGTAGATTCAACCCCCAAGTGCGAAAGTTATGGGTTAAAATTATTCATAAAAACCTGTAAGGGAGATATAAAGTCAAGTTTTTTTCTTGGACGATTGTTTAATTTATTGGCAATCAGTGCTAATTGGTTTGGTGTAACTTTTGTTAAGTCTGCTTTTTTTGGAAGGTATTGCCTTATAAGCTTGTTGGTATATTCATTGAGGCCTCTTTGCCAGGCAGC
>WFNR01000017.1 GCA_015488485.1 Cyclobacteriaceae bacterium
CCAATAACCTGCAGCAAAGATTGATAAGACATAACCAGGGCAATGAAAAGTTTACCCGCACAGGGCGCCCCTGGACACTGGTCTGGGCTACTACCAAAGAAACAAGAAGCGAGGCACTAAAGCTGGAGAGAAAACTAAAAAACCTCTCACAAAAGAAAACCATCGAGTTTATCAAAAAATATCCCCCGGTCGCTGGCCCTGACGGCTTGCCGCTGGCATAGCGTCAGGATGCTGACCCTTGCGTCAGCATTCGAGCCCAGCTGCCCGCCCGGCCGAATGCCGTTCGGACGGGGGCCCACTTTTTTCCGCTTCAAGGTAGTTCCCGGCTCAACCGCTGACAAAATAAAGTCCCCGATTCTCAATATTACAGTGTAAATTAGCCCTGTAAACCACATTAAACGAATCATGAAAAAACACTACCTTTTTAGCCTGTTGGTTTTCATTTTTGCCTGTAACCAGCAAAACAAAACCACCCCGGATATGACCGACAATCCTTTGCTCAGTGAATGGAACACCCCCTTTGGTGTGCCACCTTTCGACAAAATACGCAATGCCGATTACCAACCGGCCTTTGAGGCGGCTATGGCTATGCACAAGCAAGAAATTCAAGAAATTATCAATAACACCGCCCCCCCAACCTTTGCCAACACCATCGAAGCCCTGGAGCGTAGTGGCAAGATGCTGGGCAGGGTAAGCCGTGTGTTTTTTGCCGTGCATGGTGCTAATACCAACGACAGCCTGCGCGAGGTGGCCAAAGAGATAGCTCCCAAGCTCTCGGCCCATGAAGATGATATTACCCTTAATGCCGATCTGTTTAAGCGGGCAGATGCCGTATATCAACAAAAAGACTCCCTGGATCTCACTCCCGAACAAAGCCGGTTACTGGAAGAGACATATAAGGATTTTGTTCGCTCCGGTATTAACCTGCCGGTCGACAAGCAGCAGCGCCTTCGCGAGATAAATGCCGAACTGGCCCAACTGGCGCAGCAATTTGGCGAGAACCTGCTGCACGAGACCAACGCCACCAAGGTATTGGTAACCGACAAAGCTGATCTGGGTAACCTGCCTGCCAGTCTGGTGGCGGCTGCTGCTAAAGAGGCTGAGAAGAACGGACAGAAAGGCTGGCTGTTCACCTTACAACGCCCCAGTATCAATCCATTTTTGCAGTACTCACCCAATCGTGAATTGCGTAAAAAGCTGTTTATGGGCTACGCTATGCGCGGTGATAACGACAACGAATATGACAATAAGGAAATCCTGTCACGCATGGCTGCCCTGCGCGTAGAGCGCGCCCAACTCAAAGGCTATGACACCCATGCGGCCTACATTCTGGCTGACAACATGGCTGAAAACCCCGGGCGGGTATATGATTTCCTCGATAAGGTATGGCCGGCAGCCCTCAACCGGGCCAAGGCCGAGCGGGACGACCTGCAGAAGATGATGGCCCGCGATGGTATAGACGATAAGCTGCGCAGCTGGGATTGGCGCTACTACACCGAAAAGGTACGTCAGGAACGCTATGCTTTTGACGAAGAAACTATGCGCCCCTACTTTGAGGTGTCGGCCGTGCGTGACGGGGCCTTTATGCTGGCCAATAAACTGTTTGGCCTCACCTTCAAAAAGCTGGATAACATACCTACCTGGCACCCCGACCAGGAGGTGTTTGAGGTATTCGATGCCGATGGCTCGCATTTGGGCATTTTGTATATGGACTTCTTTGCCCGTGAAAGCAAACGCGGAGGCGCCTGGATGAACGAACTGCGCCCGCAATCGAAACTGGACGGTGAGGTAACACCCATTGTAACCAACAATTTCAACTTCCCCCCTCCGGCTGATGGTTCGCCTTCCTTGCTGTCATTTACCGAAGCCTCTACCCTCTTTCATGAATTTGGCCATGCCTTGCACGGTTTATTGTCTGATGTTACTTATGAATCGCTTTCAGGCACCAACGTACCGCGCGATTTTGTTGAGTTCCCTTCGCAGGTAATGGAAAACTGGATGAGTGAGCCTGAGGTGCTGCGCCTCTATGCCAAGCATTACCAAACGGACGAAGTAATACCAGACGAGCTGATTGATAAGATTGTGGCCTCGGGTAAGTTCAACCAGGGCTTTGCTACGGTGGAGTACATGGCAGCCGCCTACCTGGATATGGCCTGGCACAGCCTTACCGATACCACCCGCCAGGATGCCCGTGCTTTTGAAGACAAAGAAATGCAACGTATAGGCCTGATAGAAGAGATTATTCCGCGCTATCGCAGCACTTATTTCAACCACATCTTCGGGGGCGACCCCAGTTATTCGGCCGGCTATTACAGCTACCTGTGGTCGGAGGTGCTGGATGCCGACACCTTTGAAGCCTTTAAGGAGGCCGGCATCTTCGATCAGGAGACTGCCCGCAGGTATCGCCACTTGCTTAGCCAGGGTGGCACCCGGCCGGGCATGGAGCTGTACGTAGAATTCAGAGGCCGTGAACCTGCCATTGAGCCGCTGCTGAAGAAGCGTGGCCTGCTGGAGGAATAGGGCCGGCTACTCAAATACTTGCAATAGAATAAGCCGGTCAGGTTTACCGGTTAAACACAAAAGAGCAGCCCACCGAGCTGCTCTTTTGTATTAGTTTACATCTTCCGACTTGTCAGGCATTACGGTTCAGGCAGTTCAGGTCCTCAAAGCCGGTTTTCAAGCGGGCAATCATACTCTCTTCGGCCTTGCGCAGCCAGGCACGCGGGTCGTAGTATTTCTTATTGGGCTTATCATCGCCCTCAGGGTTACCGATCTGGCTTTGCAGGTAATCGTGGTACTGCTGTTCATATTGCCGTACACCATCCCAGTAGGCCCACTGCATATCGGTATCGATGTTCATCTTAATGGCGCCATACTCTACCGCTTCTCTAATCTCCTCGCGCGAGGAGCCGGAACCACCATGAAATACAAAATTCACCGGATTGGGACCGGTGCCAAATTTCTCCCGGATGTACTCCTGGCTGTTCTTCAGAATGATAGGCTGCAACGACACATTACCCGGCTTATACACGCCATGCACATTGCCAAAGGCAGCCGCAATGGTAAAGTTCTTATCAATTTTGGAGAGCGCCTCATAGGCTTGTGCCACCTCCTCGGGCTGGGTGTAGAGGCGCGAGCTGTCCACCCCGGTATTGTCCACCCCGTCTTCTTCGCCACCGGTTATGCCCAGCTCAATTTCCAGGGTCATGCCCAGCTTGCTCATGCGCTCAAAGTAGCGGCAACTTATTTCAATGTTTTCCTGCAGCGGCTCTTCACTCAGGTCGAGCATGTGCGAGCTATACAGGGGACGTCCTTTCTCGGCAAAGTACTGCTCACCAGCCTCCAGCATACCGTCTATCCACGGTAGCAGTTTCTTGGCGGCATGGTCGGTATGCAGCACTACCGGCACCCCATAGGCCTCCGCCAGTTGGTGTACGTGCAAAGCTCCGGCAATAGCGCCCTGGATGGGACCAAACTGGTTGTCTTTACTCAGTCCTTTGCCCCCGAAAAAGTGGGCTCCGCCATTGGAAAACTGAATAATAACCGGAGAATTTACTTCACGGGCTGTTTCCAGCACCACATTTACCGTGCTGCTACTGGTTACGTTCACAGCCGGCAAGGCGTAGTTGTTATCGTTAGCATGACGAAAAAGCTCATATACCTCATCGCCATACAAAACACCTGGTCTGAACTTACTCATAATCTTGAAACTTGGTTAATAAGATGGTTTATCTGATGCGTGCAAACCACATGCAGGTTTGCACTGCGAAGGTACGGGATATTTACTAATAAGTCCAGAAAATGAGGGTGGCATTTGGCTGCTGCCGGGGAGTCCATTATTGCAAAACCACCGATGTATAGGGTGGCAGACGCAAGTTACCCTCACTATCAAGGTTCACTCCCTTAGCGAAGGCATATTTGATGGTTCCTGCCGTAAAATCGTTCAGGTCAAATGTATGCTCCCGGCCAGTCAGGTTATGAACAATCAATAAATCACCGCGCTGGTAGGCCAGCAAGCCATCGGCTACCGGCACTTCACGCAGCTTGCCGGTACGCAACTGCTCATCACGGTTGCGCTGTGCTATCCAGTACTTATAAAAGGCATAGGTAGAGGCCGGATCGTTGATTTGCGCTGACAGCGGCACCACCGTGCTGTCGGTGCTGTTTACGGCCTTGATCCAGGTAGTTTGTTCGGGCGCCCGCTGGTCATAATCCCAGATAAACGGCTCGCGAATCTGCGGGTCGGGCTTTTTGCCCAGCATACCTATTTCATCGCCATAATACACATAGGGGATATCGGGCAGGGTTAATAAAATAGCAGCCGCCAGCCGGGCCTTGTCGATATGGCCGTTGACATTGCTGATCAACCTATTCTGGTCGTGATTGTTGACAAAAATAGCATCGAGATAACGCGGCTGCACAGTAGCAAAATACTGCCGGGCCTTAATGAGTGAAGCAATAAGGCTATCTTCACGCTCATTTTTAATAATGCGGTTTATATTATGATAAAAGTCGAAATCAAACATCGAAGGCAACCCTTGCAGATAAGGTGCCACCAGACGGGCATCGCCCCACACCTCGCCTACCAAATAGACATCCGGCTTCACTTCCCGCATAGCATCGCCAAACTCTTTCCACCAGGCGTGGCTGTCGGCCGCCCGCTCATCGGGGTAGATGTGCTTGGCGGCATCCAGGCGAAAGCCGTCCACCCCTACTTCCTCAAGCCAGTAGCGGCCTATCTTCTTGATTTCCTCGCGCACAGCCGGATTGTTGTAGTTCAAATCGGGCATACCACCCCAGAAAAAACCGTAATAATATTGCTCATTGCCCGGAGCCTGGTGCCACTGGGTGATGTTATCCGAATCGAGGGTGATTTCTTTTTTGGCTATCTGATCGCGAATCGAATCGATATCGGCCCATACGTAATAATCCCTGTACGGGCTGTTGGGGTCAGCCACGGCCGCTTTAAACCACGGGTGCTCCGATGAAGTATGGTTGACCACCAGATCCATAATCACCCGGATGTGCCTATGATGGGCTGCCGCCAGAAAACGCTTGAAATCGGCCATTGTGCCATAATCGGGATGAATATCGTAGTAGTCGGTCACATCGTATTTATGATAGCTGGGTGATGGGT
The DNA here is from genome assembly GCA_015488485.1 of Cyclobacteriaceae bacterium. Taxonomy (GTDB): domain Bacteria; phylum Bacteroidota; class Bacteroidia; order Cytophagales; family Cyclobacteriaceae; genus S012-113. The sequence continues at coordinate 5,138 of WFNR01000017.1, forward strand.
TGATAGGCATAAGCCAGATGCCTTGAATGCCCAGCTCCTGCAAATAATCCAGCTTGGCGGTGAGGCCGTTGATGTCGCCAATGCCATCGCCATTGCTGTCGGCAAACGACTGCACGAAGATTTCATACATGGTGCCGTAAGGCCAGGGATCAGTTGGTTGGTTATCGGCAGGCTTATCCTGGCAACCTGTAATCATTGCCAGGAACAGGTACAACAGAGACCGGTAGTATTTTCGCAGGTCAGGCATAATCCGGGCTGGGTTTTAAAAAAGCCCCTGCCAGCCAAGGCCGGCAGGGGGTATGCATAATCAGGTTTTGGTTAGTAACCCGGGTTTTGTACCAGGTTGGGGTTTACGTTGATATCCGAAGCGGGAATGGGGAATATCTCCCGGTAATCCTCAATGGCTATCCCGTCCTTTTCGCCCCCTTTCCAGGGCCACAGATAGTTACCACCGGTATATTTACCAAAGCGAATCAGGTCAACCCTGCGCGTGCCTTCCCAGTACATTTCACGCACCCTTTCATCCAGGATAAAATCCAGAGTCAGTTCAGCCAGGGTGATGTCGCCCGAGTTATCGCCATAGGCACGCTGACGCAAGGCATTGATATAACCCAGTGCGGTATTCAGGTCGCCACCGCTGCCACCACGCAGCACCGCTTCGGCATACATCAGGTAGGCATCGGCCAGGCGGAAGTACGGGTTGTCGGTATCGGGAAAATCGGGATCGGAGCCGGGGCTGCCACCGGAAGTGATATTGACAAATTTGGGAACGGCATAGCCATCGGTGAAAGTGCCGATATCGTTGATATCCAGGTTTTGTCCATCGGTAAAGAAAACGTTACGCGGATCCATAGTGTTTACATCGTTGGGGTCGGGCCCGAACTTCTCCACCATAGCACGTGTAGTACGTAAGCCGGCCCAGCCGCTGCCTACCCCGTAATCGGTAGGCACCATATTGCCACCAATGGCAGCATGTACCAGGAATGTGGTATTACCCCAGGTCTGCACACGCTTGCCATCCGAAATAATCGGAAAGATAATCTCATCAGCCGCACCGTTTACATCGTTGTCGGCCTTGAACAGGTCGAAATAATCGGGCGACAAGCTATAGCCGGCATTGATTACCTTATTAACAGCCGTAAGCACATCGTCATAGCGTGCCTGGCCAATATAGACTTCGGCATTCAGGTAGAGCTTGGCTTGCAGCATCCACAAGGCAGCCTTGTCGGCCCGGCCGTACTCATTGGCGCGGGCATCCACCATCTGCGGTTCTATCTCAATGAGTTCATTTTCAATAAAATCGAATAACTCCTGCGGGCTCACCTGCTTAGGCAGGTCGGTACTTACGGTTGTTACCAGCGGCACGTTGCGAAACAGGTCGAGCGCATGCCAGTAAGCCAGGGCGCGCAAAAAGCGCACCTCAGCCCGGTAAGTGGCTATTTTGGCCTGCCAATCGGCACTGATGCCACGCTCGTTCAGCTTTTCCGGTGTAGATTGAGCCAGAAAATCATTGGCATAGGCTATGATGTAAAAAATACGGTAATAAAGCACCCGTACAAACTGGTTTTCCGAGCTCCAGCTATGGTTGTGCAGGTCTCGGATACCGGCATCGGTCCAGGCTACTACGGCCTCATCGGTGGTAAGCTCCTGGGCTTTCCAGTAAGCGCGGATGTAGCTGGTAAAACCTTCATCATTTACAATGGAAATATCCCCATCACCATGCGGGCCATCCTGCCCGGTAAGGGTAAAGGCGGCATAAATCTTGGCCAGATAAGAACGATAGGCCTGCGGGTCTTTAAAAACCACAGCATCTACAAAAGCATCTTCAGGGGCCAGGTCCAGATCGGTACAACCGGCCAGTACGAAGGCGAAAATCAGACTGTATATTATCTTTTTCATTTTCATCATTATTTAAATTGAAAACTCAAACCACCCAATAACGACAATGAACGCGGATAAGGGTTGTTGTCAATACCATTAAACTGCTCCGGCTCCAGCCCGCTGTATCCGGTAAGGGTAAATACATTCTGGGCTGTAATGTAGGCACGCAAATTGCCAAATGATATGTTTTTGAAGGAATACCCCAACGTGATGTTGTCCATCTTCAGGAAGGAGGCATTTTCCACGTAATAATCGGAGTGCAACTGCCTGTTTTTGAAGTTGGTATCGAATGCCGATACATGGATATTGTTGGTAACCTGATCGGTAAGCAGGGCAAAATAGCCGGCACTCGAAGCGGTATTGTTGTAGGTGTAATTGCCCAAATTGCTACGTAGCGTAAACGACAGGTCGAAATTCTTGTAAGTCATATTGGAGGTAAG
>WFNR01000018.1 GCA_015488485.1 Cyclobacteriaceae bacterium
AACGAAGGGCAAAACTACCAAAATGTGGTTAACCAGGTGCTCTCCGACAAGGTATACGAATATATCAAAAACAACATTACCATTAACACCAAAAAAATCAGCCTGGATGAATTCCGTAAAAAAGCGGAAGTTGCTTAGGAACCACCCATAAGGTAAAATCGTTAAAGTCCCTTGACGGGACTTTTCTTTTGTTCCGATAAATAATTGCTTAATATTGGAAAAAATATAAAAAACTATGAAGGGATCAGAATTTAAAAAATATGCCGTTCACAACCGGGGCATCAGTGGTGCCAACATAGATCGCTACCAGCACTATGTGGAAGACATGACCCAGTATATTATCGAAGAAAGGCCGGGCAATTTCCGGGCAATAGACGTATTCACCCGTTTGATTTCCGATCGTATCATTTTTCTGGGCATGGCCATAGACGACCAGATTGCCAATATCATCACCGCCCAGTTGTTGTTTCTCGAATCAACCGATCCAACCAAAGATATCGTCATGTATATCAACAGCCCGGGTGGTTCGGTTTATGCCGGCCTGGGTATCTATGATACCATGCAATATGTAAAGCCTGATATTGCCACCATCTGCACCGGTTTGGCGGCCTCAATGGGGGCGGTATTGCTGGCGGCCGGCACAGCCAAAAAGCGCAGTGCTTTGCCGCATTCGCGTATTATGATCCACCAACCGATGGGAGGCGCCCAAGGGCAGGCAGCCGATATGGAAATTTCGCTCAAACAAATACTGGAGCTCAAAAAAGACCTGTACAACATCCTTTCCAAGCATACCGGCAAAGACTACAAGCAGATAGAAAAAGATGCCGATCGCGACTACTGGATGCGGGCTGCCGAGGCCAAAAAGTACGGAGTGATAGATGAAGTGCTGGAGAAGCATAAGTAAATTGGCTGAAATTCAGTAGTTTTGTGCTAATTTTACCACTATGGCCGAAGTAACCTGTTCATTCTGCGGACGCAGCAAAAAAGATGTTGACCTGATGATATCGGGCATCCATGCCCATATCTGTGATAAATGCATTACACAGGCCCAACAGATTTTGCATGAAGAAGGCAAAACCACCCCACAGGCCAGCACCCCTCAGTTTAATCTGGTTAAGCCGGTGGACATGAAGAAGTTCCTGGATGAATATGTCATCGGCCAGGATGAAGCCAAGAAATACCTGAGTGTAGCGGTTTACAACCACTACAAACGACTCATGCAGCACCCTGCCGATGATGATGTGCAGATTGAGAAGAGCAATATCATTATGGTAGGCGAAACGGGTACCGGTAAGACTTACCTGGCGCGTACGCTGGCCAAAATTCTGCAGGTGCCTTTCTGCATAGCCGATGCCACGGTGCTTACCGAAGCCGGTTATGTGGGTGAAGATGTAGAAAGCATCCTTACTCGCTTGTTGCAGGCCGCCAACTACGATGTGGAAGCAGCCGAAAGGGGCATTGTTTACATCGATGAGGTGGATAAAATTGCCCGCAAGTCGGACAACCCCTCTATTACCCGCGATGTAAGTGGCGAAGGTGTGCAGCAGGCTCTGCTGAAATTACTCGAAGGCACTTCGGTGAATGTACCTCCACAGGGTGGCCGCAAACACCCCGACCAAAAGATGATCTCGGTAAACACCGAAAATATCCTGTTTATCTGCGGGGGGGCTTTTGACGGCATCACCAAGATAATTGCCAAGCGCATTAACACCCGGCCTATCGGTTTTGGCTCCGGCAATGTAGAGCATGTAGATGAAAAGAGCCTGCTGCAATATATTACCGCCCAGGATTTGAAAAACTACGGCCTGATACCCGAGCTCATCGGCCGCCTGCCAGTACTCACCTACCTGGAACCGCTAAGTAAAGAAACGCTAAGGCGCATTCTTACCGAGCCTAAAAACGCCCTGACCAAACAATATATCAAGCTGTTTGAAATGGAAGGCATTAAGCTTGAGTTTGAAGAGAAAGCCCTTGATTTTATCGTAGAAAAAGCTGTGGAATTTAAGCTGGGCGCTCGTGGCTTGCGCTCCATCTGCGAGGCCATCATTACCGATGCCATGTACGAGCTGCCTTCCAAAGAAAGTGTTGACCACCTGGTGATCACCCGTGCTTATGCCGAGAAGAAATTCTCGCGCTCCAAGTATAGCAATCTCAAAGTGGCCTAACCCGGCTACTTACGCAACTCAATCATTTGCCGCCAGGCAGCCTCTACCTCTTGCACCGGCAGCTGGCAGGTTTTGTTTACACATACATAAATGTAGGTTTTCCCGGGCTTGTATTTACCTTGCAATAAAGCCAGGGTGCCCTCTTCAGCCCCGCCCAACAACATAGTGGCCGGTAAATAACGGGCTGCTAGCTGTTGCCTGAGTATATCATACTCCGGCCCGACAATGGCTACTTCAAAAGGCGCCACCACCCGGTACTGGTACAATTGCAGCCAGTTGTAGTAAAAAGCGGCATGTTGGGCCATATAGCCGCGGGCTATGGCCAGCATGCTGTCGCCACGCGCCAGCCAGGCATGGTTATCCAGTAAATGCCCCAGTTTGAAAAGGTTGATAGCCATGGCTGAATTGCCGGCCGGTATCACATTGTCTTCAATCACCGCCTTATCCACATAGAGCGGGTCATCATCGCGTGATTTAAAGCGGTACAAGCCGTTTTTCTCATCCCAAAAGCGCGTATTTAGCACCTCCATCAGCTCGGCCGCCCGGTGCAACCAGGTTTCATCGAAAGTAATCTGATACAAATCGATATACCCTTCAATCACAAAGGTATAGTCATCCAGAAAACCGCTGATGGTGGCCCGGCCGTTTTTATAATTACGGTACAGGTGCTTCCTATCCCACATTTTTTGCCAGATAAAATCGCCCAGCGCCAGGGCCGACTGCCGATGAACTTCCCGGCCCGTGGCCTGGTAAGCTGCCGCCAAGCCGGAGAGCATCAAGCCATTCCATGAGGTAAGTATTTTATCATCCAGGCCGGGGCGCACCCGCTGCTCACGGGCGGTAAAGAGTAGTTGTTTTCCTTCATCTATTGTTTGCTCTACCTGTTCACGGGTCAGGCCGAATTTGTTCGCCAGTTCATCAACTGAGGCCACTACGCGTAATACATTCTTGCCGGCCTCCCAGTTGCCATTGGCTTTTATGTCGTAATAGGCCTTAAAAATAGCACTCTTGTCGCCTAGCAAACTATCCACCTCAGTGGCCGACCAAACGTAATACTTACCTTCTTCGCCTTCGCTATCGGCATCAAGAGAAGAATAATAAGCGTTTTCAGGAGCACGCAACTCACGGTTGCAAAAAGCAATGGTTTCTTCCACCACATGACGATATCGTTGCTGTCCGGTAAGGCGGTAGGCATCGCTGTACAGGGCCAGGAGTTGGGCGTTGTCGTAGAGCATCTTTTCAAAATGCGGCACATGCCAATAGGCATCGGTAGAATAGCGGGCAAAGCCCCCGCCAATATGGTCGTAAATACCCCCGGCTGCCATATTGTCGAAGGTAGTCAATACGGCTTGCTGCGCTTTTTGGTCGTTATTCAGCGCTGCATACTCCAACAACACCCGGTACGATTTGGGCATGGGGAATTTGATATTGCCCCTGCGGCCGCCCAATCGCTCATCAAGGGCTTTTACCCAGTCATGCGCGGCCGTTTCCAAGGTTTTCTTATCAAACTGCGATTCCTCCGAAACTTTCGTTATAGTATTCAGGCGTTTTACCCCGACAGCCACCTGCATGGCCTGTTCCAAGGCTTTTTCGGGATTCTTTTCATAAAATTCCTGTACCCCCTTCAATACCTTGATCCACTGCTGTTTGGTAAAATAGGTGCCGGCAAATATCGGCCGTCCGTCAGGCAGGGCAATTACATTGAGCGGCCAGCCACCGCGGCCGGTAAGCACCTGGGCGGCATCCATATACACTTGGTCTACATCGGGACGTTCTTCCCGATCTACCTTAATCGAGATGTAGTACTTATTCATCAAATTGGCCACGGTAGTATCTTCAAACGACTCTTTCTCCATTACATGGCACCAGTGGCAGGCAGCATAACCAATGCTGACGATAATGAGTTTTTTCTCTTTTTTGGCCAACTCCAGGGCCTCTTCTCCCCACGGGTACCAGTTGACCGGATTATGGGCATGCTGCAGCAAATAAGGGCTGCTTTCATGGATAAGATGATTGGTATAGCGGTGTTCTTGCATATTTTTTTGTTGACAGGATACCCAAACAGCCAGATGCAGGCTCAATAGTGTAAGTACAGCAGTTTTCATATCGTGTTGGATGCCGGCACCTTTGTTTAACCAATATTTTGGGTTAAACAAAGATACGAAAATTGGCCTGAACCACAGTTGCGAGGTTATCACCGGCAATGTAGATATATTTGCCGGTAACTACAACACGCCAAACGGAACAACCCACCCATGAAATACTACCTGATAGCCGGAGAACGCTCAGGCGACCTGCATGCCGCTAATCTTATGAAAGCCTTGCGGGAGCGCGACCCGGAGGCTGAATTCAGGTATTTTGGGGGTGATTACATGCAGGCGGTTGGCGGCCAACTGGTGGTACATTATCGGGAGATGGCTTTTATGGGCTTTTGGGAAGTCCTGAAAAACCTGGGTACTATTCGCCAGTTTCTGCATCAATGCCGGCAGGATATTCTGTCCTACAAGCCGGATGTTATTATTCTGGTGGATTATGCCGGTTTTAACCTGAAAATAGCCGGCTTTGCCAAAAAACATGGTTTCAAGGTGGTCTATTATATCTCGCCCAAAGTGTGGGCCTGGAATACCGGACGCGCCCGTAAAATAAAGAAGCTGGTCGATCAAATGCTCTGTATCCTGCCATTTGAAGTCGATTTTTACAAGCAGTTTGACTGGCAGGTACACTATGTAGGTAATCCGGTATGGGAGGCTGTCAAAGGGCATCAGGTTGATGCTGCTTTCAAGGCTAAATTTCATATTCCGGCTGACAAGCCCCTGATAGCGGTGCTACCAGGCTCACGGCAGCAGGAGGTAGCGCATATACTACCAGTAGTAAAGCAGGTTATCAGCCAAAATCTGTACTGGCATTTTGCTGTAGCCAAGGTAGATAATCTACCGGCTGAGCTGTATAACCACCTGGACGAACATACAAACTGTACCACAATAGAAGGCGCCACCTACGATTTGCTGGCCCATGCCGATGCGGCTATTGTAACATCCGGCACGGCAACCCTGGAAGCTGCCCTATGGCATGTGCCGCAAGTGGTGGTTTACAAAACCAGCCTGTTTTCTTATCTGATAGCCAAGGCAGTAGTAAAGGTGCCATATATTTCTCTGGTAAACCTGATAGCCGGGCGGGAACTGGTTAAAGAACTTATTCAGCATGATTGCACAGCAGCAAAGATTACTGCCGAGGTAGCCAATCAGCTACGCAATCCGGCCGATTACAGTCTTTTGCAGGAAGCCCTGGGCGATAAAGTGGCTTCGCGTGAGGCGGCAAGGTTAATTACAGCCAATCTTCAAACTAAAAAGTAGTAGCAATAAAATTAATGTGCTTGAATTACAGCATAATCAACATATTCATAAAGATCGGAGAATAATTCAACGTAATCTCTAACATCCTTAAAACGAAGATCGTTTTCTGCAATATATTGTTGTGCCCGGCTTCTATCTTTAAAAAATTTGATTACCTTCTTTTTAGAAGCGGGCAATTTAACCGGAGTAAATTTTCCTTTTCTTACTATGTAATAACTATCTTTAATTACCCACTTATTATCCCGGGAACCGACATCCATAGATTTTACATAATTAGGCGTAATCAACTCAGCCTCCTTTTGATTAAGAATCTCTAAATTCCCCACCCGATAGACGAGCATACATCCATTCAATTCTCCCTTACGAAATACAATATTGAATTTTTCAAAAACAATAGAATCAATAGCACTGAAATCCAAGTACTGGTCTTCCCCTCGTAGATCGAAAAATATAGCACTCTCGTCTAAGTCAATATTAATATTATGTGATTGAGAACTACCCTTAACATATATCCGCCCATTATAATATTCATCAAAGAGGAGTTTTGTTCCTACAGTTTTAGGTATGTATTTCTTTTGGAATAGCGGGCTTCCGGGATCACCATCTATGTCCAGAGAGCCTTCAGATTTAACATACACCTGCGCACTAACAAGCGTAGAAAGGGTAAAGAAGAAAGTGGTAAATATAGACCTCTTCATATTTTGTGTTGTATACCTTAATATGTAAACGATTCACAAGTTAAAAAGTTTAAACAAAAGATGTAAGATGGAGAGAAAAAAATGGGCAGTATGAACTGCCCATTTTTTTCTTACTCCAAGCCTAAATCATTTATAGATTGGCAAGGGATCAAACAACCCCGGCAACGGATCCGGCACATTAGGGTTAGAGTTTACCTCGGATTGCGGATACAAGAAACGCTGCGGCAAAGAGCTGCCCTGTGTAGGCTGTAAACCTAACGGGTTGCCCAAACGCAGTACATCCCTGAAAGCCTCCGTTTGACCGGTAAGAGACTTGTAGCGCTCAAGGATAATAGCATCCAGTAAGGCATTGCCAGGCAGATCTGCATCGTCATAGTCATCATACTGACCATTAGGGAACTTATCGCTAAGCTCATCCCTTACATTATTAAGTGCGGCCAGTGCATTAGCCCGGTTACCCAACCTAAACTCAGCCTCTGCTATAATAAGCTGAGTCTCAGCATAGGTAATTATGGGATAAGAAGCTGTCATACCAAACATGCCGTCCTCACTAACATTAATATCATATCCCGGATACGACCCAGTATAGATAAAAGCAAATCTTTCTGATTCATCAGTCTTGGCATCTCCGGTATAGTCCGGGCTAGCAGGATCCAAAATGCGGGCACCGTAAGCATTGTTGGCATCGAGATAACCACTTCGCTCATCCACGATAAATGAGTACCACAGATTCCTGTCGCCACCTTGCGCAGTGCCATGGGGGCCCATTAGATCTCCCCCTTGCTGGATACCATTCTGGGCCGCAGACACAGCATTAGCGTAATCGCCAAGATGCAAATAAAAGCGAGCCATGTAAGAATAACCAACAGCTACCCATTGAGACTCTGATAACCCAAAGATGTCAACAGGAATACCTCCTTCTCCTGAGTTAATATCTGCAATCCCATCATTTAGTAAACTAATAGCACCAGCATATACATCTGCCTGTGGATCATAGACAGGAGTAGGGAACTGTTCGTAGTCTACAGCCTGAGTAAAAGGAGCATCACCATACAGCGAAGCCACATATCCAAAGGTAGCACCCTGGAGGATTTTCATTACACCGGCCGCAACACGGTTATTAATTTCCTCCGCTTTAGCTACAGCAAGGTCAGCTGTTTGTATTACGCCAATGTAAGGCTGAAAGAAATCGAAAGTTTGTGTACTTACAATGTACTGGTTAAAACCTGAATATTGACGATCAGAACCAGTAAATTGCTGAGCCCACATACAAGCTAATCGGGCATCTTCTCCTTCGTTATACCCCAGAAACGATACCATAGAAGATACCATGAGGTTCTCAAGAGAAGCGTCAGTCGCATCATTGGGGTTTTCGTTGATTCCTTCCAGATATTTTTGGCAGGAATTGCCAACCAGAAGAACCCCAACTATAAATAAAATACCTAATTTTTTCATCTTCAAAATAATTAATAGGTTATACTAAGCGTAACGATATACGAACGGGTAGCCGGGTTGTTGAAGTAATCAGAACCCAGGGCATTGGTTTGTCCCGTCAAGTTGGTATCCGGATCAACACCGGTATAGTCTGTCCACAGGGCCAGGTTACGGCCAGTCAACGTCAAAGAGAAGTTACTGAACAGCCCCTTCTGGAACAATCCTGAGAAGTCATAACCAAGTGAAACCTCACGCAGCCTTACCCAGCTAGCGTTTTCTATGAATTGCTCATCCGGGCCGGTAAAACCACTACCAGGGCCTAACCAACGGAAGTACTCATCAACAAACACATCGCCTCCGCCATAGTTTACTACTTCGCCTCGTACCGTATAGGTGCCATCCGGGTTTTGATAACCAGGATAAGCCTGAGCTACGGTTAATCCGAAATAGTTAACCAAACTATTAGCTTGATCAGCAGTTAGCGTAGTAGTAACACCAGTTAAAGCAGAGCGACCGAAGAAAGTAAGGGCTCCCTTGGTTCCATTCCAGATATCTACACCCTGTACACTTTCAAGCAATACATTCAAACGGAATTTCTTGAAAGAGAATGTATTGGTCAAACCAATGGTATAGTCAGGGTTGGGATCGCCAATTACACCGGGCTCAGCAGCTTGCTGCGGGAAACCATTGGCATCCAGCACCAACTGACCATCATCGCCACGCTCCCACTTGGCGCCAAACAAAGCACCGAGTTGCTCGCCCACTACGGCATAAGAGATAAAACCTCCCAGGTAAATCTGTTCTATTCCTGCCATAGACACAACTCTGTTTCTATTTGCAGCATAGTTACCCGAAATGTACCAGTTAAAATCACCTCTTTCTATAACAGAAGCACCAAGCTCCAATTCAACACCTTTATTCTCGATCTCAGCAGCATTCGATACAGTTGATGCAAATCCCGTAGTCTGCGGTACATCAACGCTAATAATAAGATCCTTGGTGTTGTTCTGATAATAAGTAAAGCCTAAATTGATACGATCTTTCCAGAAACGCAAGTCCGCACCAATCTCTGACTCCGTCTTAATTTCAGGCCTTATATTCGGATTGCCAGCTTGAGAACTCTTTCTGAAGCCTCCTCCATAGTTGGCGGCAGAAAGACCAGGCACCCAACCTTCTGCATAAGATCCGGGCACAAACACAGTTTGTGTTACATAGGCGTCAGGTGCTCTACCTACCTGTCCCCAGTTGGCTCTTAATTTACCAAAGGTAAAGATATCAGACTTGGGTAACAATTTAGAAAATTGCCACGCCAGATCAACAGCCGGGTAAAAGAACGTGTTATTGCTTTCACCAAAAGAAGAATATGCATCCAATCGGCCAGTAAGGTTTACAAATACCTGATCAAAGATATCAAGGCCAAGTGTTCCATAATACCCGTAGTTTCTTATCTGCGATTTAAAACTATTTGTTTCTTTTGAGTCTCCAGGGGCATTAGCCAAATTAGGAGGAGAAGACAGGTTCACAAAACTGGTAATGAAACCACTGTGAAAATCAGTCTTTCTATCATTAATAGAAGCTCCCAATAGCAGGTTGGCACCAAAATTCTCACTGAAAGAGTGATTCAACATAGCCAGCAGGTCGGCTTGAAGCTGTGACCTTCTTTCTGTTGAACGACCATAGGCACCACCATTATAGGTAGAAGATAACTGGTGCCAATATTCCTCCTGCCCATCGGTAAAGGCATCATAACCCACACGGCCGATGAACTGCAACCACTCCGTAGGGTTGTATTGCAACTCAATCTTGGTCAGTAAACGATCAACAACTGATGTGTTGGTTACATTTTCCATATTCCAGCGGGCATTATCATATGCAGAATTTACTCTGCGTCCCAATGGATTTCGATAAGCACGCTGTCTTTCGGGGAACGGGAGACCATTAACGTCATAGTAAGTTCCTATATAATCTGCCTGGTCAAAACCATTGGCATTTCGTAATCCTCCCAATAAAAGGCCAGAAAGGTTTGACCCTTTGTTTACCCTGTCAGAGTTAGAGCGTGTATAAGCCAGGTTTAAACTGGCCGTTACCTTATCTCCAAGATAGCGGGTAGCATTCAAACGAGCCGTATTGCGTACATAGTTGCTATTAACCTTAATTATACCATCTTGAGTAAGGTTAGAAAAGCTCATAAACACACTTCCTTTGTCACTTTGGGTACCCACACTTACACTATTGTTGTAAGTAATTGCAGTTTTAAACAGTGCTTCATAAGGGTCGTAAACCGTTCGGTCATTCTTGCCTCCATTCGGATCGGTAGGATTACCAGGAGCAATAGCATAATATTTCTTACCGGTGATATCCGACTCAAAATATCCCATATAACCGGGAGCATTGGGGTCGGTAATAAAATCATCCGGTCCACCAGCCCGGTCTGAAATCCTGTCACCCCAGGATAGAGGCATACCAAATCCGTAACCAAATCCACCATCGTAATAGCCAAATAAGCCTTGACCATAATCAGTTTGCAGCGGTATGGTTTTGTTGATTTTGTCAATTGAAACCCTGGAAGAAAAGTTAATGGTAAAAGGACGTCCTTTATTTGAAGAACCTTTCTTGGTGGTAATCATAATAACACCATTGGCAGCCCTTGAGCCCCAAAGAGCAGCCGCAGAAGCTCCTTTCAGCACTTCTATCGACTCGATGTCTTCCGGGTTCAGGTCGTTCAGGCGTGATTGCTCAGTAACTCCGGCTACAGACGCACCACCAGCTGTATTGTACATCGGCACACCATCTATCACAATCAGCGGTTGCAGATTACCAGTAATAGAAGTGGCCCCACGTATGGTAATTCGTGAACCGGCACCCGGGTCACCACCATTCTGTACTATGTTAACACCGGCAACCTTGGCTTTCAAGCCATTTATTACACCAGGCTCACCTGAATTAACCAGCAAATCTCCACCTACGGTAGTAGAGGTGTAGCCAAGCTCATCCCGCTTTTTCTCCACACCAATAGCCGTTACTACTACTTCTGAGAGTTGCTCGGCATCAGGTTCCAGTGTTACATCAATTGTACTCCTGTTACCCACCTCAACCTCAAGGGTTTGCATACCAATGAAAGAGAAAACTAATGTTCCCCCATCAGCAGGTACAGAAATTTTATAGTTACCGTCAATATCGGTAACCGCACCCGTGGTGGTTCCTTTCAACACCACGTTGGCACCCGGTATAGGCGACCCGTCTTCTGCAGACGTTACCTTACCGGAAACAGTCCGGTCTTGCGCTATGGCCATACCGGCCGCATATAATAACGCAAGACTAAGAAGTAAAACTTTTCTCATGCTTCTTAGTTTTAGTTAAACATTTAATTTTCGCCAAAGTGTGTTTAACTACACACCCTGACTTGAACATAAAAGTAGGTATTTTCAAAAATAAAAAAGAAATAAAAGGTAATTTTTACTTAATCAGCAGAAAAGAATTCAACAAAATCATAGGCTAATGTTAATTTTCTTGGGATTTCTTGTAAACAATTGCGTCAAAGAAAGACCTTGATTTTGTTAAAAATCCTTACAATTTCACGATTTTCCACAACCTTCTTTCATTTTCCTTAACAACAACGAGGTAATAAAATCCGGGCTTTATCCACGAAGTATCCAACACGATATTACCCTTAGACGGGTTCATCGTCTTACTGATGATCTCTGTGCCCCTATAATCCAGAATTAATATTTCAGTTATCACATTATTGGTATTTTCTATATATAATTTTTCGTCAAATGGATTAGGGTACACCGATTCTGTTATGTCCGACTGATTAAGGCCTGTAATAAGAAACGGCTCTGAAGCCAACCTGCAATCAGCATTCCATATTTCTATATGGTAGGCGCCAGCCACAGAAAAATCTGAAAGATAATAATCATTGGCTCCCGCTATTTCAGTGTTATCCAGGTACCACTGATAATTGGGAGCAAATGCGGTGGCTCTAAGCTGATTGTTTTCCAATACTATAGAAGGCTTGGATATATTTGGCTCACTTATAGTAATTTCTCTTGAGAATGTACTCGTTTCTACTCCTTCACCTACTGTTAGTTTTACAACATAACTACCCGATAAAGAATATTTGTGTCCTGGGTTTTTTTCAGAAGATGTCACACCATCTCCAAAGTCCCACAACCACGAATCAGGATTTCCATCGCTTAGATCCGTAAAATATGTAATTCCACCACTACAGGTGTACTGATAACTAAAGTCTGCAGCCAGGACATCCTGGCAATTATTTTGTAACCAGCCACTGGCATTTACAAGTGTACTGTTGGGCCCAACTACAAAACGGGAGTCTCCTGTAACTGCAATGTTCGCTACGTCAACAAAATCAAAACAAAATTTTGGGAAATAGTTTGAACGAATGGAGCCACTAAGAGTTGAGGATTGTGGAAAAACACCTATTGCAACACGGTTTGCCTCGCTGGAGCTAATATTGATGGTCTTCTCTAAAAATACCTCTTGCCCTTCCCTAACAAAAAGTGATGCTCCTGGCAATATATCTGCATTACCAACTGTCAAAGAGTCTTCTACAACTAAAGATGAAGTGACGATTAAACTATCAATCCTTTGCAGATTAACAATAGTGAGTACTCCAGATATTTGTTTTACCGTACCTATTTCATTCAATTGACCTATTAACATTTTGTTCGAATCAATGCCGTCAAAAACAAGTGTGGTATTGTCCGCATCCAACATGCTGTTATTCTTTACAATAAAAAAATTTAAACCGGTAAGAAGACTATTTGCAAAGGATACAATCGCTGAACTGTCTACATTAACAGTTTTTGATGTAATAGTAAAGCCATTAGAGTTAAAAACAGAGGCTGACAGGGACAACGTATCAACCTCTAAATCTGATAATAAATTTGACGGAGCTTTACCACCAGTTATATGCAGTGCTATATTTACTAAACTCTTGCCTGCAACCTTAATAAACCCGGGACCAGTTGGGCTTATGATCAATTTACCATTTTGCAATTCAAAATTTTTATTTGTTAACACTATATTCCTTTCGATACTCAGTTTATTACTATTAAGATTAATTACAAGAGGCAGCGATCCTGATGCCGCTAATGAAAAACATGAAAAATCTTGGTTTAGTATTAGCTCATTGGTATTTAACGAGTCAAGTGAGTTGTCGTCAAAAATGACTATATCGTTTGGCCCAGGAGTTTTATTTACAGGCAACCCACCAGAACTGTCCGACCAATTAGTTGAATCAAGAAGATTTTGACTGCTTCCGACAAAATAAAAAGAGTTAAGCTCATTATTTAAATCCCCTATAGAAACCACAAGAGCAAAATTCTGTTTGCCATTAAACAATGAATCTTTATGAGAGATTTGCAGTGTATAGTTGCCATTTAAGGTGGCTAAAGCTTGAATTTTTTCGACATTGTCGCGAAAATTATCCCCCCTATAGGCTTGCTTGGTGTCAGGATTCATTGCCCATGGCAGATAAACCGAGTCACTACTATCAACTATTCTCAGGTCAAGGTCATTGATTAATTTAATGTTTTCAGGGTCAACCGTTGCTGTAGTCTCAGCTAATCCGGGAGGATCTGTCCAGACCAAGGTAGCGGTAAGCTTCTGCCCGGCAGAAACACCATCCAATGCAATGGTATATACCTCACCATCAGCAAGACTATCTTCTATAATAAAAAAACCGGCACGCCCATCAAGCAATAACATCTTAGCTACTCCTTCAGAGTTTAAAAGTCCCCAGCCAAATTGATAATCGGGCCCATCTGCAGTACCTGCCTCATAAGCTGTATGAATAGCGAGGGCTTTTAATGCCGCTGAGGATAAATATTTGCCTTTCTGCTGATAATACAATTGCTGTATAAGCGCCAATGAACCGCAAACATTCGGTGCAGCCATAGACGTTCCACTCAGAGTAGAATACTGGTCATCCCCTGCCGCGGAGGTTGATAGCACATTTTGTCCCATACCTACCAAATCGGGTTTTATCCTTCCGTCATCGGTAGGCCCCCAACTGGAATAGGGCGCTATACTAATATCGTCAGGCGAGGTATAATTCCCTGTTAGTGGATTTACCGAGCCTACTGTTAAAACATTTTTGGCAACTCCCTGGGGGCCAATTATATCATAAGGCCCATCTGCGGGCGCACCCGTCCCGTTGCCTGTATCGTTTCGATCATTGCCAGCAGCTTTCACAATCAGATAATATGGATAATTATAGGCTATATCATCCCAAATGGCAGATTCTGTGGAGTAAAAACCAAAGCGATAATCTTCCAGCGAACTGACCGAAGCATCTCCAAACCATTCCCAGCTATTGTTGGCAGAGTTATAATTCCAACCCAAGACTGCACCATAAGAATGGTTCGATAAGAGCAGACCCTTTTCCGCTTCTTTCTTCATTTCAGGTGTATCTCCATTCAACCCGTCATAGTTTAGGCTGGTAGCTGCAAAAGCCATCCCTTTGGCAGCCTGGTTAATCCCTTTTGCCAGTATTGTTCCTGTAACGTGAGTGGCATGTTCAGCGACCTCAGAGCCTTCTACTATTTGCGCCCGGCCCTCGAACTCAATATGCGATGACAAGACCAGACCTGCATCCCAGATGCCAACTTTAATTCCCTTGCCACTGAGCGCCAAACCCAAATCAGAACCTTCATACAACTGATCCGTTGCTGTTGTTGCGGCTGCTTCAGCATTCATTGTTTTATAATAAAGAGGCTTACCCGATTCATCCAGAAACTGAATCTCCATAACGGTGCCATCGGCAAACACCTGACGGATGGGTAAATCATGCTCCAGGGCATAATCTATAGCTACCGCCTTGCGTTGCTTATAAAATGTTGCCAGATCATCAGGTATTTCTGACAAAGATTTTTGCGCTATTCCTGATTTTCCGATGAATAAAATAGCCAATCCTGCAAGATAAATTCGACACCGCATAGATAATTCTTTAATTACAAAGATAATTAGTTAGAATTAAGTATAAAAAAAGGTGCCGAAGCACCTTCTTTATTCAGTGAATTCATTAATAATAAAGTAATGTGGTTGCGTAAACAGGCGTTGACCCTAATAAATAAACAGCTTCTACCTCAAATGTACCTGCAGTTAAGTCATAAGCACCACCTGTCACTTGAATAGAAAAAGGATCTCCCCCACCACTTACAACAGGAGAATCGTCAGATATCCAATATAAAGGGAATATTCCATCTTCAAAGGTTCCTGTTTGACTTTCAGGTGAATCTTCGATAAGAACCAAATCCCCATAATACATAGTGTTATTTTGACCGAAAGGAACACTTCCTCCGCCAATAATAGTAAAAGCGTAACACCCATCTGCCGTTGCAGACAGTTCTATACTTACATTGCCTGTATTACCACTATTACTATCTTCCTCAGTGGTAACTACTTTAGCCAGGTCATTGCGCGGACAGAAAAAGTCATTTTCGTTGATGATTACTTTAATTGATTTCTTAGGAGATGTATCATCACCAACACTCAGAGGGCCTGCGTTGGTCAATGTAAGGATGATGCTCTGTTCACCCGGAGCAATAACCTCGTTATCAATGGTAGCAATCTGAAGAGTAGCCGTACTCGAATTAGGGGCTATAGTCAAATTCTTGCCATTTGGGAATGTATAATTTACTCCCTCGGCAACATTATTCTCAGTGATGTCAAAAGTAACATCGATGGGTGATGACTTTAAAGCCCCCACCAGTTGCACTTCAATCTCAATCGGTTCTGTAGCATTTTCGTCAATGCTTACCGATGAAGTGCTCCATTGCACAAATTCAGGAAAACTTGCCGTATTATTAAATTTCTGACAAGCATTGGTTGCAAAAACAACAATTAATATTAATATTAGTCTTTTCATGGTTCTTTAAATTTTATCATTACAATACTTAAGTAATTCAACCACATCATCAAGGCGATTAAACTTAATCTTTTCAGACTTAACAAAGCCTTGAATTCCAGATATGTTACCCAACACACTCATTATTGATTTGCGTGTTAGTTTGATCTCGTGATAAGTTCCATCTTTAAATAAATAGTACTCCGTAGATGCAATAAATTTATCTTGCTGAAAATCAGTGGAATAGCTTGTGTTTTCTGTAGAACTTATCTTTCTGGTTACCACTGGCGCTGCTAAAAGTTTGATTTTGTCATCAAAATAGCTTCTTGCCAAAACAACCTTGTTATCAATCTTCAAAGCTTCAAAATTCCCGGCCTCCATGTTGCCATCTATCAATACTACTGATTTGATGTGCTGGTTCTCATATTCTATTATCGTTCCATTTTTTTCGATTTGTACGGTTCCCGCAAATACATCTATTCTTAATGGTACATTGTCAATCTCCATCCCATTCACAAAGACTACCTTACCATTTCTAAAGTCTTCATAATAATAGGGTGAGCCAAGAACCTCCTTATAGCGGGTTTTGAGCAAATCATCGTTAATCACATTATTATCAATAGCATCCAGAATAAGCCCTTGCTGTGCACGAGCTAAACATGGCAATAAAATCATCATTATAACTGATAGTAGTTTCATTTTGGCAAAAATGAGGAAGGAAAATTCCTTCCTCAAATTAAAAGCTATACAACTTTAATATCCGGGCGCCTGCGTTATATTAGGATTTGTATCCAGCTCTGACTGTGGTATAGGATAAACTCTTAAATAAGAGTCGGCAGCAATAAAAGCCGGAGCGGACACTTCCAATCCGGTATTGGCCTGTTGCCTAACCAACGGTAAACCATTTCGCCACAAGTCAAAGGTTCTGTGTCCTTCAAAAGCAAACTCACGGTTTTTTTCATCAAGCACATCCGCCAAGGTTACAGTACCAGCAAAATCTGCCAGACCGGCTCTGTTTCTGATCACGTTTACATCAGCCGTTGCACCAGTTCCATTCCCTTGCTTAACACGTGCTTCTGCCCTTATAAGATACATTTCAGCAAGCCGCAATATTTTGGTACTCACCAGGCCTGGCACACCGGATTCACCCAGAAACTTGCCATTGTAATATTCTCCATCAGTATACAGGTAAATCAGGTCTGCTCCAGAAGGAGGATTGAAACCGCGTTCATCACCGGCCTCATAAAGATTAATGATATCTGTAGTAACACGAATATCACCGTAACCAGATGGGTTATAAATCTGACCAAGATTATCAGATCCCATTGTTTCATCAGCACCTCGGTACAAAGTAAATATTTCCTCATCGTTGCCAGAGGTAGTATAAAACGTAGCCAGATCATTGCCCGGATGCAAAGAATAACCACCATTATCAATAACGTCTGTAGCCATAGCTTCAGCAGTAGCATTATCACCTTGGTACAAAGCTACTCTGGCATACAGTGCCTTTGCTGCATAGGCAGTAACTCTATATGGTCCTACATCTTCCGTTAACTTTGGTATGGCAGCATCCAGGTCAGCCCTAATCTGGGTGTAAACCTCCTCCAAGGTATTCCTTGGAGGAGTGCCGATTTTAGCCTCAAGCATTATCGGTATACCCGTTTCAGGTCCCGTACCTTCAGCATAAGGGGCACAGAATAAACGCGAAAGATCGAAATGGGCCAGAGCCCTGATAAACAGAGCTTCACCAAGTACCTGATTTCGTTCTTCATCAGATGCATCCGCGGCCAGGTCAATATTATTTATAATATTGTTTGCCCTAAGAATTACATCATAGGCCTGTTCCCAGAATGCCCTTTGGGTGGCATTTGCGTTCAATTCGTATCGATAGTTTATTAAAAACCTGTTCGAGTTATCAATTGTAACATAGACATTATCGCCTCCTACTTCGGGCACCACCAAAAAGTCTCTTCCATAGTAGCTCCTGGCTTGTAAGCCATCATAAGCCCCATAAAGAGCCGTTAACAAGCTCTTATAGTCGGACAAAGCCTCCTCTGTTGATAGTGATTGTGCAGGCTCTATGTTCAGCACATTCTGACAACCAGCAGTAAGGCCCAGTGTTAATATTAAGGTTACTATTCTATTTTTCATTTTTTAAAATTTTAGAATGTCAAATCAACTCCCAAAGAAATAGTTTTACCCACAGGATACCTGAAAAATTCAGATCCTGTAACTCCCATTTCCGGATCAAATCCAGAATAATTGGTCAGCGTCCAAAGATTTTGACCTTGAGCATAAATTCTGATATTCTGGAATCCAGCTTTGCTAATAAAGTTGCTGGGAAGACTGTAGGAAAGTGTCACATTCCTCAACCTGAGGTAAGAACCATCCTCCAAATATCGTGTTGATGCTGAGTTGGAAGCATTATTGCCGCCCAACAAAGGTTGTGGTCGTGACACAATATCTCCAGGCTGTTTCCAGTAGTCCTGACCAGCCTCAACTAAATTGTTCCAACCGAATCGTTGACCATCACTTTCAATAAATCTTCGCGAACTGTTGAACACCTCATTCCCATATACAAAGTTAAAAAAGAATGAAAGTGAAAAACCTTTGTACGACAAGGTATTGGTTATACCCCCTACAAAATCAGGCAATGCATCACCCACAATTCGTCTTCCTGCCTGACTATAGTCACCTGTAGGTGTAGTAGGATTCTCATTCTCATCAACCTGCATCCATAGAGGGGTGCCATCGGCAGGATTCACCCCGGCCCATTCCTGGATATACCAGGAGCCCATTGATTCGCCTACACGATAAATTTTACGGAAGTTACCACGAGGGTCGATAATGTCCTCATCATTATTCAGAGCCAGAATAACATTATCATTCCAGGCAATGTTAAAATTGGTTTCCCATTTGAAATTTCCATCAAAGTTTATTGTATTAAGCACCAACTCCAAACCTGAATTTCTAACTTTCCCTATGTTTCTGGTGGCTGAGGTAAAACCGCTTGTGGCAGAAATAGGTACATCCAGCAACAGGTTTGAAGATATTCTGTTATAGTATTCAGCACCAAGATTTATCCTGCTCTTTATTATAGATACATCCAAGCCAACATTAAGGCTTGTGCTCACCTCCCAGGTAAGATCAGGGTTATCTATTTGACTAGGAGCACTTCCAGGCTGTCCCAGGTAAGCTGCTCCAAAAGAGTACAGACCTCTGGATGCAAAATTGCCTATGTTGGCATTTCCCGATGTTCCATAACTTACTCTCAATTTTAAGTCATCCATAAAGCCAACCCCACTCATAAAACCTTCTTCCATGATCCTCCAGGAGGCTGCTACAGACCAGAACATGGCATTTCTATTATTCTTGCCAAACCTGGAAGAACCATCATTTCTGATTGAACCGGTAAAATAATAACGATTGTTGTAGTTATAGTTGACCTGAGCCAGGTATGAAACAAATGAATAACCCGTTCTGAAGCCACTAACATCCTGCGGAGTGGCTGTCGAATTGAGTGTTTTAAGCTTACCTGAAGCTAATCCAATACCGGTAGCTCCGAAGCTCTCGTTGTCAGCTTTTTGTACTTCAAATACTGCTAAAGCGTCCAAATTATGATCACTGCCAAATGTCCAGTTTCCCGCCAACTTGGTTTGCGAAGTTAATGTAACATTTTGATTGTAAATTTCATCAATCGATCCATTGTCATTAGCTCCGTCATTTGTTGTAGGGTCAAAAAACCTGCTTTCCCTAATGCCAATAAAGTCAACAGCTAAAACCTGACTGATATTTAAATTCTCCAAAATATTGAACTGGAGATTAAATTTACCAAGAGTTCTCAGGTTATTGTTTGTTACTGGATTTAACGGTGCCGAATAGAGAAAATTGTCATTGGTAAAGATCATCCACTCGGGTTCTTGTCCTGTATAGTATTCGCCAGTATTAGGATTAATCGGATGCTGTAAAGGTGTATTCACAAACGCTCCCAGAAGAGGAGATGAAAAGCGATTACCTGCCACAGCATTTAATTGATCCGTATAGGAAACATTCAGGTTCAAGCCCATTTCCCATCTATCATTAAATACTTGATCGATATTGGAGCGAATAGAGTACCTCTTAAAACTCGACTCAATCAATATACCATCTTGAGCAAATGCACTGGCCGAAACAAAATAACGTGTCTTCTCATTTCCTCCAGAGGCTTGTATTTCATAGTTAGCTGTTTTCCCTTGGCGAAAAGCAGCGTCCACCCAATTAAATGTACTGTCAAGCATAGACTGTGGCCGAATGGCATCAATAGTTGCTTCATCAAACCCAGAATTTCTTAACACTTGCCTTTCGTATTCCCATACAGTTGGGCCATCCATCATCTCAAAATTACCGGAGTTTTTTAAGGTAACACCATATTGGGCCCTAGCGGTTATAGTACTTTTTCCTACTTTACCTCTCTTAGTAGTAATAAGTATTACACCATTTGACCCCCGGGAACCGTATAGAGCAGTAGCAGCTGCATCTTTCAGTATGGTTATTGATTCAATGTCATTTGGGTTGATATTTGACAAGACATCCTGTGTCTGTGTTACCTGGGTAAAATTGCCTTGCTCTGCAATGATCCCATCCACAACATAAAGTGGCCCCCTTCCAGCCGAAATTGAACCTACTCCTCTGATACGAATGTTCTGAGCAGCCCCTGGTTGGCCTGAAGGCGCTGTAGAATAAACCCCTGCAGCCTTACCCTGAATCAATTGGTTTATGTCCGGCATTGGCACGGTTTCGATCTCAGATGAGTTAACCACTGAAACAGCAGCTACATTCTTTTGTTGTGATACAGTAGAATAACCTGTAACTACAACTTCAGCGAGCTGTTCGGCATCCGATTCCAAAACCACATCAATAACACTTTGACTACCAATCTCTACTTCTTTCGTTTTCATTCCAATAAATGAAAACACCAATACACCGCCATCATCTGGAACTGATAATTTGTAGTTGCCATCCATGTCGGTAACAACACCATTTGTTGTCCCTTTTAATACTACGTTCGCACCAGGCACCGGTGAGCCATCCTCTGCCGAGGTCACCTTGCCCGATACGGTCCGGTCTTGCGCTAGGGCCATACCGGCCGCAAATAATAACGCAAGACTAAGAAGTAAAACTTTTCTCATGCTTCTTAGTTTTAGTTAAACATTTAATTTTTGTCAAAACATGTCTATTTACACACCTTGACCCGAGCATAAAAATAAATATTTTTTCAATTACAAAAGAGACCAAGAATATATTTTCCCGAACAGTTTGTCCTGGATTTGACAAATCTTGTTAAAAATATGATTATTCCAATATCAATAATTCAATCCTGCGGTTCCTGGCCCGGCCCACCTCAGTACCATTATCTGCTACCGGGCGGCTGCTGCCATAGCCCTGATAACGCAACCTGTCAGCGCTAATGCCGTTAGCAACAAAAAAATCAAAAACCGCCCTGGCACGTTGTTCCGATAACTTTTTGTTATAGCTTTCATCCCCTACATTATCGGTATGACCGGCTATTTCCACCCGCAAAGCAGGGTTGTCCAGCAGAAAGTCGATTACCTTCTGCAGGGCTTTTTTTGATTTGTCTGTGAGGGCATACGAATCGAATGCAAAAAAGACGTTGTTGAGCACTGTGCGCTTGCCGGCTACCGCTTTGCTCATAGGTACATCAATGCGGATACCCTGAAGCTGCGCAGCGGTCTTTTCGAAACTAAAATAATAGCTGCGGAACAAATAACCCCTGGCACGCACATAAAGGGCATAATCGGCTCCCTCAGTCAATACCAGCAAATAATTTCCTGTAACGGAATCAGACGTTACAACCGAAACCTTTTCATCGGCCGAAAGGTTGACCAGTTCAAGACGGGCGGCCAGGGGTTTGCCACTCAAGGAATCATACACCCTACCGCTAACAAAACCACTCCTGTAAGGCAGGGCTATTTCTTCCGGTATATCGATGCGGTAAATTTTGCTTATCAACTCCCCGTCTTCATAGTTTTCATGCGAATAATAGCCGTAGCGCCCATCGGCCGTAATGAACATAGCCAACTCGTCTTCGTGGGTATTTGCCGGATATCCGAAGTTATGCACCTCGCCCCACTGGCCGGTACTGTCTTTATTGGCATAGTAAATATCATAGCTGCCGTAACCAATCCGGTCGTTTGATGAAAAATACAGGGTTTTACCATTTACATGGATAAACGGGGAAATATCATCGCCCGGGGTATTAATGGCCGGCCCCAGGTTTTGCGGACTGCTCCAGCCGGTAGAATCGTTAAAGTAGGTCACCCAGATATCACGCTGGCCGACTCCCCCGCCCCTGTTCGATACGAAATACAAGGTGCGAGCATCGGCCGACAGGGCCGGCTGCGAATCCCAGGCGGCCGAGTTAACGGGGCGGCCCATATTCACCGGTCTTGACCATTTGTCGCCATGCTTGTAGGTGATATACAGGTCGCAACTGCCCAGGCCATCCTGGCGCATGCAGGAGGTAAAGACCAGGGTACGGCCATCTGCTGAAATGGTACAGGTACCCTCGTTGTATTCCGAAGTTATTTCTTCATCTATAGGCTGCGGCACCGACCAGGAGCCGTCCGGCTGCCGGGTGGAGGTATATATTTGTTCAGTATGATCGCGCTTAATAAAAAACAGGGTACGCTGGTCGGCTGTCAATACCGGAAAATATTGCTGTTTGAACTGATTGATGGGAGGCGGTAGCGGTTGCGGATTAAAAGGCAGCGGCTTTTTGATACCCGCCAGGGCAAACCGACAATTATCCCTGATACGTATCGCTCTTCGATAATGGCGATCTGTTTTGGTAATAAAGGTCAAATATTTCTCGATATGCCGCAGGGCCGGCTGGTATTCGCCCCGGGCCAGCTCAGCTTCGGCCAGTTGCAAATAAGCCCCGCTGTAGCGCGGCACCTCAGGGAAACGCCTAACCAGCTCCCGGTAGTACGGCATAGCTTTATCGACTTTATCCAACACCAGCCAGGCTGCTGCCGCCAGCCGGTAAGCTTCGGCAAAAGACGAATCGCGCTGAATCGCCCGGTTGTAATAGTCAAGGGCGCCCGGAAAATCGCGCTGCGCCTGTAACTCTTTAGCCTTTTTAAAATACTTAAGCGCTTTTTTGTCCTTGCTCATGAAAGCCTGCCCCAGCGCTGTGTACCAGCCCGCCACCATCAGCCATACCAGTAAAAGAACAACCCTCATCAAGGTATATTTACATACTTATGTGTTTGTAACGACAAGCGCCAGGCCGGATTTTGTTTGACAAATGAAATTATCTCCGGCAGCATAGCGGCCGCCTTGCTCCATTCGGGCTGGAGCAGCAGCGTGCAATCTTGTGTCACTTCCTTCGCCCGCTCGGCTGCCCAGACCAAATCATGCTTGTTGGCCACGATAATCTTCAGCTCATCGGCTCGCTGCATCACGGCCGGTAAAGCCGGTTTGAATTTCTTGGGAGAGACACATATCCAATCCCACTCACCCGACAACGGGTAGGCTCCGGAGGTTTCGAGGTGCATCCGCAGGCCCTTTTTACGCAAAGCAGCGGTAAGGACTGTCAAATCATACATCAGAGGCTCACCACCGGTAATCACCGCCATGCGGGCTCCCGATGTTGCCGCCTGCTGGGCCAGCTCAGTTGCCTCCAGCTGAGGGTAGCCCGCTATATCCCAGGAGTCTTTTACATCGCACCACACACAGCCCACATCACAACCGGCCAGGCGGATGAAATAAGCCGGGCTGCCACTAAACACCCCTTCTCCCTGCAGGGAATAAAAGGTTTCCATTACCGGCAGCTTATTCTGGCTCATGGCTAAACGATTATCTTAAAGCAGTCCGTGCCTTTTCTTGTAGGCCTCCAGGGTATTGATAATCAGCGAGGCGATAGTCATAGGCCCTACCCCGCCCGGTACCGGAGTAATATATGAAGCTTTTGGCTCCACGCCCTCAAAATCCACATCACCCCGCAAGGCATAGCCTTTCTTTTTGGTGCCGTCCGGCACCCGGTTAATGCCCACATCAATCACCACCACGCCTTCCTTTACCATATCGGCAGTAATCAGGTTGGGCTTGCCTACCGCTACTACCAGTATATCGGCCATGCGGGTATGGGTAGCCAGGTCGCGGGTATAAATATGGCAGATGGTTACCGTAGCATCGCCCGGGCCGGCCAGCAGGATGCCCATAGGCATGCCCACAATATGGCTTTTGCCCACCACCACACAATGCTTGCCGCGCGTTTCAATCCGGTAGCGTTTGAGTAACTCCATTACGCCCATAGGGGTGGCCGGCAGCAGGCTGTGGTGCTCCTGGTCTATTTTGCCGAAATTGGAAGGCGTAAACCCGTCCACATCCTTTTTCGGGTCGATGATATCAATAATATGTTCAACCGAAATATGCTCCGGCAAGGGCAATTGTACAATGTAGCCATCCACTTCATCATCCCGGTTGAGGTCTTCTATGCGGGCAATAAGTTCCTGCTCGCTGATGTCTTCGGGTAATTTTATCAACGAAGAGCGAAAGCCTACCACTTCACAGGCTTTCATTTTATTACGCACATAGGTGCGGCTGGGGCCATCATCGCCTACCAGCACGGCTGCTAGATGAGGCGGGCGCATGCCGCGGGCTATCAACTCTTTTACCTCGGCCGCAATTTCCTGTTCTATATCAGAGGAGATTTTCTTACCATCCAAGCGTACTGCCATATCTTTTTTAATTAAGTAAAAATAAAACCTGCCATCCGGTCAGGTTAATTGTCTATCTGCAACACCGCCATGAAGGCTTCCTGGGGTATTTCTACATTGCCCACTTGCCGCATGCGCTTTTTACCTTTCTTCTGTTTCTCCAGCAATTTCCTCTTACGGGTAATGTCGCCCCCGTAACATTTGGCCAACACGTTCTTGCGCAATGCCTTTACCGTGCTACGGGCAATGATTTTGGTGCCGATAGCCGCCTGAATAGCAATCTCAAACATCTGCCGCGGCACCAGTTCTTTCAGCTTTTCACACAACCTTTTGCCCCATTCATAGGCCTTATCACGATGCACAATGGCCGACAAGGCATCCACCTTTTCGCCATTCAGCATGATATCCAGCTTTACCATATTTGACTGCCAGAAACCAATCAGTTCATAATCGAGAGAGGCATAACCGCGCGAAATGGTTTTGAGCTTATCGAAAAAGTCGAACACTATCTCACTCAAGGGCATTTCGAAGGTGAGCTCTACCCGATCGGCCGTCAGGTACACCTGGTTTTTTATCTCGCCCCGCTTGTCCATGCAAAGCGACATCACCCCACCTATATATTCGGCCTTGGTAATAATTTGCGCTCTGATATAAGGCTCTTCGATATATGAAATAGTACCGGGATCGGGCATATCGGAAGGAGCGTTGATCTCTTTGACGGAGCCATCGGGATATACGGCATGAAACTGTACCGAGGGTACGGTGGTGATCACCGTCATACCAAACTCACGCTCCAGGCGCTCCTGCACAATCTCCATGTGCAGCATACCCAGAAAGCCGCAGCGAAAACCGAAGCCCAGGGCCACCGAGGTTTCCGGCTCCCACACCAGCGAGGCATCGTTGAGCTGTAGCTTCTCCATCGAAGCCCGTAGTTCCTCATATTCGGAGGTGTCTACCGGGTAAATGCCGGCAAAAACCATTGGTTTTACCTCTTCAAAACCTTTTATCCGTTCGGCACAGGGGCGCTCTACATGGGTAATGGTATCCCCCACTTTTACTTCGCGGGCTACCTTGATACCCGATATCAGGTAGCCCACATCACCAGCCACTATTTCATCGCGGGGTTCCTGGTTGAATTTAAGCACACCTATTTCATCGGCCGTATATTCTTTGCCGGTACTCATAAACTTGACCTTGTCACCGGTACGAATGGTGCCATTGAACACCCTGAAGTACACCTCTATCCCTCTGAACGGGTTAAAAACCGAATCAAAGATCATGGCTTGCAAGGGAGCCGCAGAGTCTCCGGCCGGTGGCGGTATGCGCTTTACAATGGCCTGCAGGATATCCTCCACCCCGATACCCTCCTTGCCACTGGCCAGGATAATCTCTTCACGATCACAGCCCAGCAAATCCATTACCTCATCCGCCACTTCTTCGGGGCGGGCGCCCGGCAGGTCTATCTTGTTGAGCACCGGTATTATCTCCAGGTCGTTGTCCAGGGCCAGGTACAGGTTGGAGATCGTCTGTGCCTCAATACCCTGCGAGGCATCCACTACCAGCAGCGCCCCTTCGCAGGCGGCAATGGAGCGCGACACTTCATAAGAAAAATCCACATGACCAGGGGTGTCTATCAGGTTAAGTACGTAGTTTTCACCCTCATGCTCATAATTCATCTGAATAGCATGGCTCTTGATGGTGATCCCCCGCTCACGCTCCAGATCCATATTATCAAGCAGTTGATCCTGCATATCGCGACCCGCAATGGTATGAGTAGCCTCCAACAGCCGGTCGGCCAGGGTGCTCTTGCCGTGATCGATGTGGGCTATGATACAGAAATTCCTTATTTTATCCACCTGTAGGCATTTATTGCAGCGCAAAAATATCTAATAAACTCCAGTATTACGACCACCTGCTGTAAAACAGGCTAGCTGTCCTGCGGGATAAAGGTTATTTCCTTGTGCCGGTACTTACGCAGACCATCTTTACGCTGCACCAGCAAGTGCCCATAGACATCGGTACCGATGATCACCCCGCTAAACTTGCCGTTGTCATCTTCAAAAAGGCGGGTTTTGTCATTACCTAGCAATAGCTTGTCGTACTGCGCCTTAAGCAGGCTGCCTTTGCCGGCTTTCAACTCAAGGTAATACCTGCCCGTTTCTTCCAGCAGGGTATTAAGTACCACATTCAGGTCATACTCCCGGCCGGTAGCCATTTTCATAGATACGGCCCTGATTTCGGGCGGAAAGACAGTCTGGTTTACATTTAAACCCATACCGACAACACTGCCTTCCAGGGTTTGCCCCCGCAGGATATTTTCGATAAGGACACCGGCCAACTTATGCTCCTGCAGCCAGATATCGTTGGGCCATTTTATATCAGTTTGCAACCCCATTTTGGCCAATGCCTGCCGTAGCGCCAGACTAACCATCACGGTAAGCAAAAACTGTTGCCGGGCAGGTAAAAATGCCGGCTGTAACAACAGGCTGCACGTCAGGTTTTGCCCGGGCGCTGCCAGCCAGCGGCTGCCGCCCTGCCCTTTGCCGGCCGTCTGCTCATCCGTAACCACCACCAGGCCGTCCAATGGCTGCCCGGTGTGACGCGCCTGTTGAAACAATTGCCGGGCAACCTCGTTGGTAGAGTGACAAGATGGCAGATAATGGAGTTTATTTGCCGCAAAAGCCGGATTGGCAAGGATTTTATACACTTATTTTTGTAATTTTGCTAAAATAAACATAGTACATGAGTAAACAAAAGGGGGTGGCTGCAGCCGAGGCCCTGAGCCAAGTGGTAGTAAAGGGCATGCAAGAAAAAAAAGCAGAGGATATTGTGGTGATGGATTTGCGGAGTATTGCCAATGCAGTAGCCGATTTCTTTGTGATTTGTACGGGCAATTCCGATACGCACATTGATGCCATAGCCGAGTCTATCGACAAGGAAGTGAGCCAATACAATGGCGAATCGCCCTGGCACCGGGAAGGACAGCACAACAAAACCTGGATTTTACTCGATTATATAGATGTAGTGGCGCATGTATTCAGTCAGGCACAACGCGAGTTTTACAACCTGGAAGCCCTGTGGGGCGATGCCATCATTACCCGCTATGAAGCAGATATGACCGTACAGGCCGATTGATTTTAATCTAAAAAAGCATTCCATACATGAACGATAACCAGGACAAAAATAAACTCACACCCAAAGGAGCTCCCAAACCCAGCTATCAGATATGGGTTATCCTGTCGCTGTTGGTGTTTCTGATCTCGATGTTCTACCTGAACAAGAACAATGCGGTAATCGAGATCTCCGAAAAGCAGTTTGAAAAAATGGCGCTGAGCCATGATGTGGACCACGTGGTATTTGTGCGCAATCAGGATTATGTGGAGGTAACCCTGAAAAAAGAGGCCCTGCAAAATGCCAAGTACAAGGCCGAGCTGGAAAACCGCTCAGCCTGGTTTTCGGAGAATGGCCCGCACTACAAGTTCAAGGTGTATTCGGCCGAGCGCTTCAGCGATAAGATTGACGAACTCAACAAAAAGCTGGGCGAGGACAATGCCATAGAAGTAAAAATCGAAGACCGTAGCGATTTTACCACTATCTTCTTCAACTGGGGCTTTCTGTTGCTATTGTTGTTCGGTTTTTGGTGGATGATGCGTAGAATGACCGGTGGCGGTGGTCCGGGTGGTCAGATATTCAATATCGGCAAGTCGCGCGCAGCCCTGTTTGATGCCAATAGCAAGGTAAAGGTTACCTTTAAAGACGTAGCCGGACTGGATGAAGCCAAAGAAGAGGTAAAAGAAATCGTTGATTTTCTGAAAGAGCCATCCAAGTTCACCAAATTAGGCGGTAAGATACCCAAGGGCGCCCTGCTGGTAGGCCCTCCCGGTACGGGCAAAACCCTGCTGGCCAAGGCGGTTGCCGGAGAGGCCGGGGTGCCGTTTTTCACCCTGTCGGGCTCCGATTTTGTTGAGATGTTTGTCGGGGTAGGTGCCGCCCGGGTACGCGACCTGTTCAAGCAGGCCAAGGAAAAAGCACCCTGTATCGTATTTATCGATGAAATAGATGCCATCGGGCGCTCACGTGGCCGTGGCCAGATACCCGGCTCGAACGATGAGCGGGAAAATACCCTTAACTCTTTGCTGGTGGAAATGGATGGCTTTGCCACTGACTCGGGGGTGATTATCCTGGCCGCCACCAACCGCCCCGATGTGCTGGACCCGGCCCTGTTGCGCCCGGGGCGCTTCGACCGGCAGATCACCATCGACAAGCCCGATATCCGTGGCCGTGAAGAGATATTCAAGGTGCACCTGAAGCCTATTAAGTTGGCTCCGGATGTGGACCCGAAGAAGCTGGCCGCCCAAACGCCTGGTTTTGCCGGGGCGGAGATCGCCAATGTGTGTAATGAAGCCGCTCTGATAGCCGCCCGCGCCAACAAAGAGGCAGTGGATATGGAAGATTTTCATAGCGCTATCGACCGGGTAATCGGTGGGCTGGAAAAGAAAAATAAGATTATCTCTCCCGAAGAGAAAAAGATAGTGGCCTACCACGAGGCCGGCCATGCTGTAGCCGGCTGGTTTCTGGAACATGCCGACCCATTGGTGAAGGTGAGTATCGTGCCGCGTGGTATTGCCGCCCTGGGTTATGCCCAGTACTTACCCAAAGAGCAGTTTCTCTACCAAACCGACCAACTGGAAGATGAAATGTGTATGGCCCTGGGCGGGCGTGCTGCCGAGGAGATTATTTTCGGCAAAATATCTACCGGAGCGCTGAGCGATCTGGAGCGGGTTACCAAGATGGCCTATAACATGGTAACCATCTACGGTATGAACAACAAACTCGGCAACCTGTCTTACTACGATCCCAAGCAACCGGAGTATTCGTTTGGCAAGCCTTATTCGGAGGCTACTGCCGAGATCATTGACCAGGAGGTAAAAAAGATCATTGAAAAGGCCTACGAGCGGGCCAAAGAACTGTTGCTCAAGCGCAGAAAAGAGCTGGAAATACTGGCCGAAGAGCTACTGAAACGGGAGATTATCTACCAGAATGACCTGGAGCAACTCATCGGCAAGCGGCCTTTCAAGACGCCAACTTTCTATCAGTCTTACACCGAAGGTGAAGACAGTCAGCAGGAGGAGAAGACCGGAGCTGAAAACAGCAAACAAACACCTGCCGACATACCACCTCCTGCCAGCAATGGCACTGGCGACAATGGCACTCCTACGACACCTGCTGAAGAGAAGTCGGAGGAGCCAACGGCCGGGTCGCAAAAACCTGACACAAAAGAGTCTCTTTAGCGTATTGGCCGGCCGCTGGTATGAAGGACGATTTTCAGAAATTGACCCTTGGTTTGCCCCCCGGCAAAAAGTTCTACTTTGCGGCCGATTTTCACTTGGGCGCCCCGGCCGCGGCCGGTGACAGCCGTGAGCGGGAAAAGCGCGTAGTACGCTGGCTGCAAACTACCGAGGGCGATGGAGCGGCTGTCTTTCTGCTGGGTGATGTGTTCGATTTTTGGTTCGAATACAAAAGAGCCGTACCCAAAGGCTTTGTGCGCTTTCAGGGAGAACTGGCGCGCCTGGCCGACAAAGGCATGCCGGTGTACTTGTTTACCGGCAACCACGACATGTGGATGTATGATTATTTCCCGACAGAACTGGGTGTGCAGGTTTTTCATCATCCGGTGGAAGTACAAGCGGGAGAAACTTTGTTTCTGATAGGCCATGGTGATGGCCTCGGGCCGGGTGACCACAAGTACAAGCTGCTCAAGAAGGTATTTAAAAACAAAATCAATCAGCGCCTGTTTGGGTTGCTGCACCCCAATCTGGGCATCAAAATGGCGCATGCCTGGTCAAGGAAAAGCCGTTTGGCCAACAATGTAAAAGAAAGCCGGGAAGACTTTGACCCCGACAAGGAGTTTTTACTGGCCTATTGCCGGCAGCAGGAGTCTATCCGCCACCACGACTATTATATCTTCGGGCACCGCCATCTGCTGCTCGACCTGGAAGTAGGCCCGGGTAGCCGCTACCTGAACCCGGGAGATTGGGTAAACCACTCACACTATGTTATTTATGATGGGCAAACCTGCCGTATCGAAAATTTTACAGGCTAGCCTGCTGGTCATCGCCTTGTTTGGCAGCCAAACAGTGCAAAGCCAACCGGATACCTTGCGGTTTAGCACCCCAATTACTGCTTTCAGCCTTAGCCCGGCAGATGATATTTATCTGGCACTGGCCGATGGCACCATTATAAAATATGCTGCCAATCTGGACTCCCTGTTAGCCTACAGCCCGCAACGTACCGGGCGGGTTACCCTCCTGGAAGCCTGGCATGGTTTCAAGGTATTTGCTTTTTATAATGATTTTCAGGCTTACACTATTTTCGACCGTTTCCTGAGCCGGCCGGTAAAGTACCAACTGGGCGAAACTGGTAACTATTATGCCGATATGTGTACCATAGGGCAAGATCAGCAGCTATGGATATATGAAGAAACAGGTTTGCGACTCCTGAAAATAAACCCCGCATACCGGGAAGCGGAACTCGAAATACCCCTGGAGTTTATTCTTGACCCCAAGGCGCACCGGATCAGCTATTTGAAAGAATACCAAAACCTGCTCTTCCTGGTTGACCAGCAAAATGGTGTGTATTTTTTTGATAATATGGGCAATTATTTAAGGCAAATTAAAGTGCCGGGCGCTGTCAATTGTCAGTTCCGCAAGGGCAACCTGTACCTGCTTGCTGGTGATCAATTACATATTTTCGAGCTCTACGGCACAAAGCATAGGACGGTATATCTGCCGGCCGGCCACTGGCAAGGGTTGTTACCACTGCAGCAAAAAATATTGCTAATAGGCAAACAAATGGCCGTTAGCATACCTTACCCCGCTACCCCATAAAGCGAAACGCCCGGCTGTAACCGGGCGCTTCAAGGTCAGAACTCAAAATAACAGGATTAAAAGACCATTTTAATCCAATAACAACAACCTAAAGATAGAGCTTTTATGCACAATGGCAAAATGACCGGTTTGCCACTGGAAAGAAAATCGGCCGATTGTTCGATTTTATGGCTAAAATAATGTAGTTTACGCGCTCATTAACTACATTAAATACACACTATATAATTATGGGCAGGCCTCCTACTCGACCGATAAAACTAAAAGACGGTTTTTACATTGAAGTAAGAAACAAAAATGCTGCTTCCGGGGTAAAAGTAAGGCGCAGCACCCGCGAACAGATGGAGCTGGCTATCCAGGAATACGGCAAATCGAAAGAAGTGATTGTGCTGGGTGAAATGCGCGATGGCAAATGGGTAGATGAAAAGAAAAAGAAATAGACCTTAGTAGGCTCTTACCATTTTACCCTCCATGTAGTTGACAAAGGCCTTGTTTACCACCCGGTTACCTCCCGGAGTGGGAAAACGACCGGTAAAATACCAATCGCCTGTATGGTTGGGGATGGCTTCGTGCAGTCCTTCAATGGTTTGATAGACTATCTCCAGGTCGGCTTGTAAGATATCGGGCTTGACAATTTCTGCTATCTTGTCGGAAATCTCCTGGGTAGAGAACAAATCGTAAAGCTGGTTCACATAGTTAACCGGTTCATTGGCAACCACGGCCTGCTTGCATTGCTCGTACACTTCATCCAGCTTCTGCTCCATGCCGTTTTCTCTGATCAGCGCTATCAGCGCCCGGAAAGCCACAAATTCATTCATCCGGGACATATCAATGCCATAGCAATCGGGAAAACGAATCTGCGGAGCCGATGATACGATGATGATTTTCTTTGGCTGCAGCTTGGCCAGAATGGTCAGGATGCTCTTTTCCAGGGTAGTGCCGCGTACAATTGAATCGTCAATAACCACAATAGTATCGACATTCTTTTCTATCACCTCATAGGTACTGTCATAAACATGCGCCACCAGTTCGTCCCGGTCCACATCATCGGTAATAAAGGTGCGTAACTTCACATCCTTCAGCACCAGCTTTTCTACCCGCGGCCGGAAGCTCAGCAATTCCTCTATCGGCTCCAGGCGTGGTTTGCCTTCTATCACCACCTCCTTGCGCTTATCGGCAATATAATCCTCCAGGCCTTCGATCATACCCAGAAAAGCCGTTTCAGCCGTATTGGGGATATAGGAGAATACCGTATGCTTGAGGTCGAAATTGATGGCCCGCAGTATCTGGGGCACCAGCAGGCGCCCGAGCATCTTACGCTCGTTGTAAATATCGGGGTCGGTGCCACGCGAAAAATAAATGCGCTCAAAGCTGCAGGACTTACGCGGTAAGGCTTCGATAAACTGCTCCTGCTTATAATTGCCCTGCCGGTCGATAATCAGGGCATGGGCCGGCTCAATCTCAAAAATCTGATCATAAGCCACATCAAAAGCTGTTTTTATAGCCGGTTTTTCGGAGGCCACTACTACCACTTCCTCATCGGCATAATAGTAGGCCGGACGAATGCCGGCCGGGTCGCGGGCCACAAATGCCGCTCCGTAGCCGGTAAGACCAGCCATGGCATAGCCCCCGTCAAAATCCTTGCACGAGCGTCTGAGCACCTGGGTCAGGTCCAGCTCATTGGCAATGATGTCGGCAATTTCCTTATTGGTATATTGGCCTTTGTATTTTTTGAAAATAGCCTGATTTTCTTCATCCAGAAAGTGGCCGATCTTCTCCAGCACGGTTACCGTATCGGATTTCTCCTTGGGGTGTTGACCCAGGTCGATGAGTATCTGAATCAACTCATCAACATTGGTCATGTTGAAATTCCCGGCTAGTGCCAGGCTGCGGCTGCGCCAGTTGTTTTGCCGGAGCAGCGGATGGCAGTTTTCGATACTGTTTTTGCCATGCGTACCATAGCGCAGGTGCCCCAGCCACAGCTCTCCGGTAAAGGCTACATTGGCACGCAGCCAGTTGGCATCGTAAAACACCTCGCCCTGGCGTTGGGCTTTCTGGTACTTCTTGTTGATTTTGCGGAAGATATCGCTGATCGGGTCCTGATCCACCGAGCGATAGCGGCTGATGTACTTCAACCCCGGCTCCTGCTGCAGCTTGATGTTGACCACTCCGGCACCATCCTGGCCACGGTTTTTCTGCTTTTCCATTAGCAGGTAGAGCTTGCGGCTGGCGTAGGTAGGCGTGCCGTATTTTTCGATGTAATAGGCCAGCGGCTTGCGCAGACGAATCAGGGCAATGCCACATTCATGTTTGATGAGGTCACTCATGGCGGAGCAAAGGTTACGGCAAAATTAAAGACATTCTGTAACCTGTCCGCCACCGCTCCGAAAATTATTCCCACAACTTGTATTCTTCCAGGGTTACATCTCCTCCGAAAAATCGCTTGGCCAGGCGAGCGAAATTATCGGTATAATCGGAAATATAAAAATGATCCGGTTGCGTAACCGGCCGGTCCGCCAGCAGCTTTTTCTGCTCCAGATAGTTTTGCAGGTAGTCGGCCGTAACCAGCGAAGAATCATATACGGCAACCTCCGCACCCAGATAAGCGGCAATCTCGTCCCTGATAAGCGGATAATGCGTGCAGCCCAGCACCAGATGCCGGCTGCCGGCCAATTGCGGGTGATCCAGATAATTGCCTATAACATCGGTGGCAATACGCCCCTGCACAAAGCCCTCCTCGATCATCGGCACCAGCAGGGGCGTAGCCAGCTCGGCCACCTCGATACCGGGCCGCGCCTGGCGCAGCAGCCGGCCATAAATACCCGAAGCAATGGTAGCCCGCGTGCCGATAACACCCACTTTGCCACGTGGGTTCCGAACAGCCAGTTTGGTTACCATAGGTTCAATTACGTTGATTACCTTGGCTCGGCTGGCGGTGTATTCCTTTAGTAACTCGTTGGCTACAGCCGATGCCGTATTACAAGCAATCACGATAACCTTACAACCCTGCGCTATCAGCAGATCGGCTATTTTTACTGCATAGGCCTGCACCGCAGCAGCCGATTTGTCGCCATAGGGCAAATGAGCGGTGTCGCCAAAATAGATTAATCGCTCATTAGGCATTGCCTGTTTGATGGCATGCGCTACCGTAAGGCCACCAATGCCGCTGTCGAAAACCCCGATAGGTCCTGATGGGTTAGCAGTCATCCGGCAATTATAGTCTTTATCTTAGGATTTGGTTGCTTTTTGTATTAAAATTGAACAGAAAAAAATATTTTTCGCACCACCATGAAAAACAGCATGCGCTTTCTACTTATTGGCTGGCTGGTTCTGGGCTTTAGTCTCCGTGCCAGCAGCCAGGACTCCCTTGCCATTGCCAAAGAAATGTACGAGATGGGTATGGAACTGTACAACTTCAATACCCGTGAACAAGCCAAGGAGATGTTCATTCAGGCTACCCAGTACGACCCTGACTTTGCCCAGGCTTATCTGATGGCCGGCAAGGCCAACCTGCTTACCGTAAACAAAGGGCAGGCGTTGCCTTATCTGCTGAAAGCCTATGAGTTGAATCCACATATTGATGAGGAGATTTTATTCCTGATTGGCAAGGCCTATCACTATGCCGACAAGTATGATGATGCTATTCGCTACTACGAAGCTTACCGCAAGCAACTGGCCTACTCGCTCGATTTCAACAAATCGCGCAAGATTTACGATCTGGACTGGAAGATATTTGAATGCCGCAATGCTAAGATTTACCTGGCCCACCCGGTAGATGTTACCATTACTAACCTGGGTGATAATATCAATACGGAATATCCCGAATACGCCCCGTTGATATCATTTGATGAAAAAACGTTGGTCTTCACCTCACGCAGGCCGGAAAACACCAACCCCGATCTGGCAGAAGATTTCGAATATTATGAAGATGTATATATTTCGGAGTTTAAAGATGGCCAATGGAGTCCGGCCCGGCCCATGCCCTCGCCTATCAATGGCGATTACCACAACTCCGATGTGGGCCTCTCGCCCGATGGCAAGGTAATGTACCTCTATACCGATGAAAATGGCGGTGATATTGTGGAGACCCGCCTGGTGGATGGTAAGTGGACAAATCCAAAACCGGTAAAAGGGCTGATAAACACCCCCTACCTGGAGAACTCGGCCACCATCTCGCACGATCTGAAGGTAATGTATTTTACCAGCAACAAGCCCGGTGGCTATGGGGGTACTGATATTTACGTTTCGGTTTTGGGCGACAACGGTCGCTGGGGAAAACCGCGCAACCTGGGGCCATTGGTAAACACTGAACGTGACGAAGAGGCTCCGTTTCTTTCCAAATCGGGAAAACGCCTGTATTTCAGCTCCAACGGCCATGCCGGTATGGGCGACCTGGACATATACGTGGCCGAACGAGATGGTGACGATGTAGCCAGATTTAAAAAACCGGTCAATATGGGCTACCCCATCAACTCGGCTGAGAATGATGTTTTTTTTGTGTTGAATGGTGATGAAACAAGAGCTTATTATTCCTCTGTAAAGAGTACAAGCAAGGGTGACCTGGATATTTACCAAATCAATTTGGAGCGCTGGAAGCCCATCAATATCGATAGTCTGGCCAACCTGATACAGTTGGAAATTCAGGAGACAACCCCTACGGCAACCGCTCCGCTACAACCGGCCCCGGCTCTGCAGCCACAGCCCGATACCTCAACCGTGGATATTACCCTGGTGCTGACTGTATTGGACGGTGAGAGCCTCGATACCCTTGATGCCCGTGTGGCGCTCATTGACCAGCGCAACCAACATGTTACAACCGGCCAGCGTACTGCAAAAGGCAGTTATGAGATTGTTTTCAAAAATAAAGAGTATACCACTTATAAGGTGAAAATAAATAAAGAGGGCTACCTGCCTTATGAATCGGTGATACATGTAATCGGCCGTACCCGCCACCCTGATAAGCTCTATGAAACCATTGCCCTGAATCCGATTAAGGAATCTTACTCAACGGTGATGAATGTGTACTTCGGCCATGACAGTGACCAACCCAACAGCTATGAAGACATTCAGTACCTGGAAAAACTGTTGAAAGAGAATCCCAACCTGAAAGTGGAGATTAGCGGCCATACCGACAACCTGGGGCCGGAAGCCTATAACCTGGACCTCTCGCAAAGGCGGGCCGATAACATCAAGAAATACCTGGTAGAACATGGCATTGACCCTGAGCGTATTATCGCCATTGGCTACGGTATGTCGAGGCCTATTGCCGATAACGCTACCCGGGCCGGCCGCAGGCTAAACAGGCGCACCGAATTTAAGATTCTGCAGCGCTAAGCGCCCTGCCTGCCTGCCTGTATAGTCTGAACATAGGGAGCAACACCCCCCAGTTGAGAGAGGCCAGGGCCATTTTCATCTCATAGCGCAGCCTTACCTGTAATGCAGCGTATTCGGCCGGGGTTTGACACATGCCATAGGCCTTGCGACATACCTGTAAAGTGCTGCGCAACATAGCGCTGCGCGGCCGGTATTGCGTGCTACCCAGGGAGCCTTTTACAATTCTTTTTTCGGCCAACACCTCCGGAGTGTAGCAGAACTTAAAACGCCTGGAGGCCCGCACCAGCAGGTCAAAATCCTCATAAGCCAGGTTTTCATCATAGCCACCGAGGGAGTCGAGCATGGCACGGCTGTACATCATGGTTACCGGGTTGATAAAATACTTGCGCAATACCGTTTCAAACAGGTACCCCTGCGGCACTTCACCAGCTAAAAAATCAACGGTGCGGTGCTCCCTGAGCATCCTGCCGGACTTATTTATGATGCGAGCATCGCAAAAATGCAGGCCATAATCCGGCCCGGCTGCCTGCAGGGCCGCCACCCCGCGGGCAATGCGCCCGGGCAACAGCCGGTCGTCAGCCGCCAGATCGATGATATAGTTCCCTTGTGCCTGGCGCCAGGCCAGGTTGAAAGCCCGGCAATTGCCAATATTCTGTTGTAGGGCAATAAATTTTATATCCTTGTTACCGGCCAGGGCCTGCCTGATAGCCGGCACACTGGCATCACTACTGCCATCATCAACCACAATAAGTTCTACATGAGGATAAGTCTGCGCCAGCACCGAGGCAATGGCTTCGCCCACATAGGCGGCATGGTTGTAGCTCAGGCAAATTACCGATACTAGCTGCTGGGCAGGGTGGCTCATAAGGTTAGTGAATAAGTGATTTTTGGGGCCTCCAGGCACCCGAGATTTTTCTTGAAACGGTACAGGCCTTCGTTCAGTTGGCCCTCAACCGATGAAATACCCAAATCGAGGTAATCGATATGCTGAAAGCGACAATATTGATATACGCCTTCCACCAGCCTGACCAGCGGACTGCGATTGCGATAAGCGGCCTCATCGGCATGGTAAAAATTGTACAGCACCTGGCGGCTTACCCGGATACTTACCGAAGCAGCAATCAGTTTGCCGCCATCAAATACTCCGAACAACAAATATTTGTCGGGCATGGCTGTTTGAGCAGCCCGCAAAGCAGCCAGACTCATACTAACCGGATAGCTCCTGCGCTGGCGAGTAGCCACTACCAACCGGTACACTTCGGGCAGTGCGGCTGCCGGCAGTTGCCGGAAAGTATAGCCGGCCTCGTAACACTGGCGCAGCTTTTTACGCTCATTGGCACGTAATTTATCGGTAAAGGCCACACCATCCACCTCAAGGTATTGGTCGGTTTCCTCCACCTCCTGCCGAAAGCCCAACGACCGGATAGCCCTGTCCGCTGCATCTGTGTGCGCATAATAAAACGGATAGTGACGAATTACTACCCTCCGGATAGCCTGCTGCTGCAGTCTGTCAAGCACCCCGGACAGGAATTGCAGCAGGGCAGGCTCGTCCGCTTGCCTGGCGAAATCTACCGAGCCGAAAGTGGCCCCGGCCCCACTTACAGCCGTTTGGTCGTTTATAGCAAACCAGATGCGTGCCAGGGGATTACCGGCTTCATGCAGCACAAAACGCCAGATAGCACCCTCCTGTAAAGCACCGAATGCCGGACTGTTGAACAAATGCCCGGCTGGCAGTTCGGGCATCACAGTGGGTTGGTCTATGGTCAACAATGGCATCAATTTAGGCAGCTTGCTGTGCCAAATTACTATTTTTGCGGCAAACAACCAGTTATGCTCTTTCTGATTATTGCCATCGTCCTTAATGCTTTCATCTTCGCCCTGTTCAAGTGGTTCGGTCTACGGCAAATCAACACCTTTCATGCCATTGTCGCCAACTACTTCGTTTGTGTGCTTACCGGCACGCTCTTTACCGGGCCGCAGCAAGTGCTCAACCAGCCGGCCGACAGCCAGTGGCTGTACATTGCGCTGGTGTTGGGTGGCATCTTTATTTCGGTGTTTTACCTGATGGCCCTTACTGCCCAGCGTATCAGCATGGCAGCCGCTTCCATAGCCAGCAAAATGGCCTTTGCCATACCGGTATTGTTCAGCATCTATGTCTTACAGGTAGAAACCCGCTTTGTCTGGTACAACTACATAGGTATTGCCCTGGCCCTGGCTGCCACCTATATGAGTGCGGTGGGCCATGACAGCAACGGCAGCGAAGTAAACCTACGCTATTGGCTGCTACCGGTATTGGTCTTTCTTGGCAATGGCCTGATCGACAGTACCATTAATTTTACCAACCTGCATTACCTCGACCAAAGCACGGCAGCCGTTTTTCCGGTTTATATTTTCTTGTCGGCAGCGGTAATTGGCGGTATTATTTTGCTGGTGAAGGGTGAGCGCCCCAACCGCCAAAGCCTGCAGGCCGGCCTGGTGCTGGGGGTTGTCAACTACTTCACGGTTTACACTTTCCTGATGGCCCTTGAACATTACGACAACAACGGAGCGCTGGTTTTTCCGGTATTCAATACCGGTATTGTAGCCCTCAGCTCCCTTACCGGCATTTTCTTTTTTCATGAAAAACTCACCCCGGTCAACAAGGCCGGTATCGGGGTGGCCATCGTGGCTATTTACCTGGTAATGTCATGAAAGCGGTCACTTCCTATCGAACGCTGGCTGCCCCTGCCAAAGGTTTTTATAAGGAAAAGGGCAGTAAGTTTCTGGCTTTTGCTTATCCGGTAAACGACCAGCAGGCCATCGAGCAACACCTGCAACAGTTGCGCAAGCAATACCACGATGCCCGCCACCACTGCTATGCCTGGGTACTACAGCCCGATGGCAGCTTATTCCGGGCCAATGATGACGGGGAGCCGTCACACTCAGCCGGAGACCCCATCCTGGGGCAAATCCGCTCGCTGGAGCTTACCCATACACTGGTGGTGGTAGTACGGTACTTTGGCGGCACCAAACTGGGTGTTAGTGGCCTTATCAGGGCCTACAAAACAACCACTGCCGATGCCCTGGGCAATGCCCGCATCATCACCCGAAAGGTTACGCAGCGTATCAGGCTTACCTTTAACTACCAGGACACCAACCGGATAATGAAACTGGTAGATGCTTACCACCTGCAAATCATCGATCAGCAATATGACAACGTCTGCCACATCACTGCCGAACTGCCCCTGGAACACCGGGCTGCCTTTGAACAAAAAGTAGCACTGCTGCAGCAAACAGGCTATCAACTCGAGCTGATAATCGACTGATTTTATTAATTATTTTAAGTATTTATATAATTATATAATAAATTTTTATTACAAGGTACATTTTTTTGCTTAGTACTTGGTTATACATAGTACCTTTGCCGTACTAGTACTGAAAACAACCACATGAAAATAAGAACCGGATATATGCTGCCACTAAGCATAGCAAAAACAATTAGTCAACAGTTAATCCAATAACAACATGAACCTGGAAAACACGCAAATTCAGATGCGGAAAGGCATTCTCGAGTACTGCATCCTGCAGATTGTATCGCGGGGTGAGGTGTATGCCTCCGATATGCTCGAGGAGCTGACTTCCGCCCGGATCATGGTGGTAGAAGGCACTCTTTACCCGCTGCTTACCCGCCTGCGCAAAGCCGGGCTGGTAGATTACAAGTGGGTAGAGTCATCTGCCGGCCCACCGCGCAAGTATTACACGCTTACCGAAAAGGGTAAGGCGTTTATACAACAACTCGACCAGACCTGGAAAGAACTGGTAGAATCAACCAATCTGATTATCAAAAAGAATTCTAAAAAATCAAGCTCAAGCAAAAAACAGTCATGAAAAAGAACATCAGCATCAATATAAGCGGCATTATCTTTCATATTGAAGAAGATGGCTATGAGGCCCTTAAAGACTATCTGGATTCGATTAGCAGCTATTTTGCCAATTTCGAAGACAGCCAGGAAATCGTGGCCGATATAGAAAGCCGCATTGCCGAAAAATTCCTCTCGCACCTCAGCAAGAGCAAGCAGGTTATTACCCGCGAAGATGTAAGCGACCTGATCAAAAGCATGGGCACTGTAGAGGATTTCCAAACGGTAGAGGAAGATGAGGATTTCGACAAATCCAAGGCCTCACAAGCCGGAATGAAAAGTAACGAAAAATCGCCCAAGCGCCTGTACCGCGACACCAAGCATAAAATTCTGGGTGGGGTAGCCAGCGGCATCGCCCATTATCTGCATATCGACCCGCTGTGGATACGCCTGCTCTTCATCCTTGCCTTGTTTGATTTTTTCCTCACTTTCTCAGTCAGCACCTTGTCGGTACTTACCTACATCATCCTGTGGATTGTCGTGCCCGCCAACGACCACCTGCCGGAAGACAGCACCGCCAAAAAGATGTACCGCGACCCGCAAAACCGGGTGATTGGCGGGGTGGCCTCGGGCCTGGCAGCCTACTTTAACATAGATGTTACAATTATACGCATCCTGTTTATTCTTCTGCTGTTTATGGGTGGCACCGGTCTGGTAGCGTACCTGATACTGTGGCTGGCGCTACCTGAGGCCAAAAGAATTACCGACAAGGTACAGATGAAAGGCAAGCCGCTGACGCTGGAGAACATCGAATCAAACCTGAAAAGCAGCGACCCCACCCGTGAAGAAGAAAGCACCCTGGTAAAAGTGCTCCTTTTCCCATTCCGGGTACTGGCGCAGGTTATCCGCTGGCTGGCAACGGTTATCGGGCCGGTAGCGCTGTTTTTGCTGGAATTTTTACGCATCGTAGCCGGTATCTTTCTCATACTGGTAGGCCTGGCCCTGTTGGTAGCCCTGTTTATCAGCACCGGGGTCTTCCTGGGCCTGTGGACGGGCAGCGGCCTGCTTTATTTATTCGACTTCCCCGCTCAGTTCCTGTTCAGTTTCACTACGCC
This sequence comes from Cyclobacteriaceae bacterium, assembly GCA_015488485.1. GTDB lineage: Bacteria > Bacteroidota > Bacteroidia > Cytophagales > Cyclobacteriaceae > S012-113. Next base: position 41,416 of record WFNR01000018.1, read on the forward strand.
CATCACTTTTATGACCGGCATGTTGCTGATAGGGATTCCGGCCCTGGCGCTGCTGCTGCTGGGGCTGGCAGCCCTGCTCAGGCGCAGGGTAATCAACAGCACAGCCGCCTGGAGTATGCTGGCCATCTGGCTGTTTAGCCTGCTGGCTTTCGGCTTCAGTCTGCCGGGCACACTGGGGCGTTTTAAATCGGATGCCGACTTCAGCGAAACCGACTACCTGGCCAGGCCCGACAGCCTGCTGGTCATTGATATGCTGGCTACCGACCATACCCTGGGCGAATCGGTGCGACTGCAATTGCGCGGTTATGATGGCGACAAGCTCAAAATAGAAAAACGCTACCGGGCACACGGCCGCACCCGCCAGGAAGCGCTGGAGCATGCCCGGCAAATCCGCTATGACTACCACCTGGAGAATAACACATTATACCTAAGCAGTGGTATTAATCTAACGGAAGAAACAGGATATTATGACCAAGAATTGCGCCTGACTCTTTATATCCCTTATGGTATGCCTTTTCAAATAAAACAAGAAGTGGTGGATATTATCCGCAATTCTTTCAACCAATACGACTATTATGCTTCGCAAATCCCCACCAACACCTGGGTATTTAACCCTACCGGTCTCGACTGCCTGACATGCTTCGATGAGCTAACCACCACAAGCAGCTTGCATGAGCAATATCAGCAACTCTTCGAAGAAGCACTGGAGGTGGATGAGGACGACCAGGTGTATGAGTTCCGCGATTTCGGCACTGTATTGCTCAAAGGCCCCTTTACCGTAAAACTGGTAGCCGGTGATGAGTACCGGGTAACAATTGGTAATTACGAACGCTATGCCGACAACCTGGAAATAGATCAAAAAGGCTCGCGGTTGAGCATCATTTACAATAAGGAGGAGTCGCTGAGCCACCACAACCGTATCCGGGTTAAGATTATTTGCCCGCAACTCGACAGCCTGCTGCTGTACCGCTCGGCCAGGGGCGAGGTGGCCGGTTTCACCAACCATACCTTTTACACCAAGCTGCATGATTGGGCCGACTTCGATATGAGTCTGGAGGCAGATACCCTGCAGGCTGTGTTAACCGGTTCGAGCCGCTTGCAACTCAGCGGTCGCGGCCATAGTCTGCAGGCCCGCCTGTCAATGGCCTCGCGCCTGGAGGCATTTAACTACCTGGCCGATAATGCCTTTATTGCCACGTCAGGAGCCTCGCGGGCGCAGGTATTTGCACGCCATGAACTGCAAGTAAAAGCAGCCCTCATCAGCCAGGTGCGGTATCGTGGTGGCGCCCGGCTCACACGAATCAGCACCACCCCCATGAGCCGCGTGCAGGAAACCGAATAACTTAGGGTAAAAATTTTGATTGCCATGCAACCCTAAGTGGCAAAGAGCTATCTTAGCTATACAGACACCAACCGTGAAAGTAATTTTTAACAATATCCCATCCGGTACCGAGCTGATTGATGGCTGTCGTCAGGGCCGCCATCAGGATCAATGTAAGCTCTACCAGTGGCTGGCCCCGCAAATGCTGGCTCTGTGCCGCAGGTACATTGCCGATGCCAGCGAGGCCGAAGCGGTAATGGTAAAAGGTTTTTTGAAAGTATTCGACAAAATTGACCAATACCGGGGCAGCGGTAGCTTTGTGGGTTGGGTAAGGCGCATTATGGTGAATGAATCGCTAAGCTATATCCGGCAGCATAAAAACCTGTATCTGGAAGCCGATGTGGAGCTGGCCGACACGCAACCCGACTACAACCACGCCAGCCAGCAACTGGATGCCGATGATCTGCTGGCCATGATCGACCGCCTGCCTTCCGGTTATCGCACGGTGTTCAACCTGTATGCTATTGAAGGCTATTCGCACCGTGAAATAGCCGACCTGCTGGACATAAGCGTAAGCACCAGCAAATCGCAACTGAACCGCGCCCGCAAATTGTTGCAAAAGCAACTGCTGGAGCGCCAACAAGCCTTTGACCGCCAAACAGCCGAGCCATGAACAAACACCCGCTTGACAAGCTCTTTGCCGAAAAGCTCATCCGCCAGCAAATGGCGCCCTCGGCCGATGCCTGGCAACAAATTGCTACTCAGCTCGACAAAAAAGGCCGTACCACCCGGCATTATCGCTGGCTGGTAGCAGCAGCCGTAATGCTACTGGCCCTACTGGGCGGGCTGGTGTATCAGGGCAGTCATCAGCCGGTCCAGGATACCAGCTTTACAGAAGCCGGTACATCCCTGCAGCCCACCATGCCGGCTCTCGACAAGCAAGCCAAGCCGGTATTTTATCTACCCAAAATAAACGTACGGCAGGTTGCGGTCAGGGCTGTAGCTGTCAGAGCACAAAAGCCAACTGCTGAACAGTCCATTGCTGCGATAGCTGCCCCGCTGCCACAAGAACCGGCCCGGGAGAAGCGCCCCTCGCCAGAACCCACTCCGGCAACCGGCAACCAGGCAGCCCCTTTGCTTGCTCTGCACGATGAAACAATAAATTCGGTAGCCCCAAGCAACCTCCCACCGGTAACAGCCATCTACAAACCGGGGCCGGTTGATGAACCCAACAATATCGTAAAGGTCATTCAATATGTAGATGGTGTACGTAAAGGGAAAAAACGCCTGCCCTCAATCAAAGACATAAAACGCAAGCTTGCTAACAACCTAAGAAATAACAACTCAAAATAACAAACCATGACAACCATCAAAACCTCTTTTTTCTTGCTGATCGCCTGGCTGGGCAGCAATTTGACGCTGGCCGCCAACCCGAATACCGATCCGGAACAGGATACGATTATTCTTAAGTTTGGCAACAACAGCCACATTATCATCTACATTAGTGATAAGGAAGATCTGGAAGAGCTAACCCGCTATGACATTAACAAAATACTGGCCGACCTGAATATGGAAGTAAAAACCCAGGGTGATTCGGTCGAGGTGATTGAAATAAAAGATGAGCAAGGCGACCGCTACCTGAAAGATACCACTGTGGTAATTTACCGCATTAAAACACCGGAAGAAAATGACACGGAGTTGTATGACAATAATTACGAAGGGGAAAAGAACGAAAGCAAACGTACTTATTATTATTACCGTGGACCTGATTTTACTTTTGATGTAGGGTTGAATAACTATCTGGAGAATGGCCGGTTTCCAGCCAGCACCCAGCCCTACGCCCTGATGCCGCAAGGCTCATGGTACTGGAATCTGGGCGGCATTTACAACGCCCGGATAGCCGGCCCGGTATTTCTTAATATGGGCCTTACAGGGGCTTTCAATGTGTACCGCTTTGACAACCCGCGTACACGTTTGATAAGCGATGACAACGGGGTAAGATTCGTAACTGACACGGCAGTTAACAACCCCTTGAAAAGCAAGCTGGCAGATGCCTATCTGATGTTGCGAGCCGTACCCATGTTTGTATTTCCTGCCAAAAGAAAAGCATCCGGCTATTGGCATAGCAAAACACCCGGCTTCCGCATTGGAGCCGGCATGTATGTGGGCTACCGCGTGTGGAGCCGTACCAAATTCAAATACGATGACGGAGGCAAGCAAAAACGACTAAAAACTGCTAATTACTCACTCAACGACATTCGCTACGGCATACGCGGCCAAATTGGTTTCAGGGATATCGATTTGTTTGTAGAATACGACCTGAACGACATGTTTCAGACCAACCAGGGTGCCCCGGCTCTGCAAAGGTTGCAGTTTGGTATTAGCTTTTAGCAACAGGGAATAAACAAACGGATCTTTACTCAGTATAAATCTCCCGGATCACCTTGCGTGTATAACGTAGCCGGTATAGGCCGATACCCAGCAACAAAGGCGACATGCAGATAAGCAGCCAGCCCAGATAATTCACCGGTTCGAAAAACTCAATGTGCAAAATGGACAAGCCCGAACCCAAAAAGAAAATAGCTGTACGAAAATAGGCCAGAAAAGTACGCTCGTTGGCCAGCTTGGTACGCTCAATGGCCAACTTATCTCTTATAATCAACTTCTCCATAACTGCTAAATTTCTTTATTGATAAACTGCCTGCGTGTCTCCCCCTCCAAGCCGAAAATATCTGCCACAGATCGTAAGTTGGGACGAAAAATTGACAACCAGAACAATAAATATACATATACCAGGGCCAGCTCTGTAGCCGCCCATAAAAACAACAGTACGGCCATTAACATGGCCAAAGCAAACATGGTTTTGTAATAAAACATAGCCAATTGATAGTAGGTGCTCATCTGCCACGACAGGTCGTTGACGGCCGCCAGTTTACGGGCTTCTCGCTTAAACCTCAAACTTATAAGCGTAACCAGCAAAGCCAGACCGACCACCACACTACCCCTTAATGCCCTATCGGCTTCGAGCAGGGCCGGCCAGTTACGATGCTCCACCTGCAAATAACCCAACCCTATCAGCAGCAAGGGCAACGCTATCAAAGCATTGAAGTTAATGTTGAGCTTGTCGATAAATTCCCGACTATTAGAAAACTGTCGCATTACATCTACAAAATTACATCTTTTTAACCCCAAACTTGCTTCTGGCTTACAGGCCTTCTTCTCTTTTGCCGGAAAATATTTGCTAACTAACATTTGTTAGGTAAATTTGTATAATGACTGTTAAAACCTTATCGCGCAGAGAGCAGATCATTACAGCCGCCACCGAGCTTTTTAAGGCGCGCGGCTATGCCGGCACATCCATGCGTGACCTGGCCCAGGCCGTAGGCATAGAAGCCGGCAGCCTGTATTCGCATGTGAGCGCCAAAGAAGAGATTCTCAGCGAAATATGCTTCAGCATGGCTGATAAATTCATGGCTCACATCAGGCAGGCTATGGCGCTGGACAACTGTTGTTATGAAGAAAAACTTTTTATGGCCATCAAAGGGCATGTGGAGATTATTGTGGCCAACCTGAATGCCACCTCGGTATTCTGGAATGAATGGCACTTCCTGCCTGTCGATGAGCGTGAGCGTTTTTCGGCTATGCAGATCGAATACGAAACGGCTTTTCGTGAAATCATTGCGGCAGGCACCTTGGCCGGTGAATTCACCACGGCCGACCCGGTATTTACCACCATGGCCATCCTGTCTTCACTCAACGGTCTGCAAAAATGGCGCCTCTATACCTTGCCACCCGAAGAGTTGAGTGCACAATTTGCCAATTTGTTTATAAATGGAATAAAAGCCAAATAATATGTACGGAGGAGGATATTTATTTGAAAAGACATCGCCCGACCTACTCAAGGAAGAAGACCAGGAAAAGCTGGCTGCTTTTGAAGCCCGCATAGACCGGGGCGAGAAAATCGAACCGCACGACTGGATGCCGAAGCTCTACCGCCAGCAGCTCATCCGCATGATTGAGCAGCATGCCCATAGCGAAATCATCGGGGCGCTGCCCGAAGGCACCTGGATAACCCGGGCCCCGGGCTTTAAGCGCAAGCTGGGCCTGATGGCCAAGGTGCAGGATGAGGTGGGTCATGCCCAACTGCTGTACAGCGCTGCCGAAACGCTGGGCAAATCGCGCGAGCAGATGATTGACGACCTGATAAACGGGCGCTCCAAGTATTCCAACATCTTTAATTATCCGGCCTACACCTGGGCCGACTCGTGCTTTATCTCCTGGCTGGTAGATGCCGGAGCCATTGTAAACCAGGTGGCCAACTCCAAGGGCAGCTACGGCCCCTACTGCCGGGCTCTGGAGCGCATCTGTATCGAAGAGTCGTTTCACCTTAAATTCGGGCATCACTGTGTTACCTACCTGGCTACGGGCACCCCTCGTCAACGCCAGATGATGCAGGAAGCGCTGAACCGCTGGTGGTACCCCATGCTGATGTTCTTCGGCCCGCCCGACAAGATTTCGGCCCATACCGAAATCCTTATGCGCTGGAAGGTGAAGATCCTATCGAATGATGAGACCCGCCAGCAGTGGCTCGACATGTATGTACCCAAAATATGGGAACTGGGGCTGACCATTCCCGATGACAAGCTGCGCAAGAACGAAGAAACCGGTAAGTGGGAATTTACCCAGCCCGACTGGGAAGAATTCAAGCAGGTGATAAATGGCAATGGCCCCTGCAACAAGGAGCGCCTGGCCGTACGCAGAATGGCCGAAAAGCGTGGCGAATGGGTGCGCAGGGCTATTCTGGTCAAAGCAAGCAATAAAAAATATGTAACACCCCTGGCATAAAGAAGATGGACAAAATTCTCGATCCCCGACTACAACGCCTGACCTTGATTAACGAACCGCTACCGGCCAAGCCGGAGCTGGACCAGTTACCTACTTTCGAGGTATTCGTCAAATCCCGGGCGGCACGCCCCTGGCGCCACGAAGGTAGCCTGCACGCCTCCACCCTGGAAATGGCCTTTGTCTTTGCCAAAGAGCAATACAGCCGCAGGGGTACCTGTCTGGGTATCTGGGTGATTGCTACGCACGATCTGTTTGTAACCGATTATGCTGATAACCAGACTGATATTTATGATCAATTCACAGAAGCACCAGGCTGCAGCGGTGAAGCATGGGAGGTGTTTCATATGTACAAGCGCGGCACCCAGCATACCCATGCCGGTCAAGTGAGTGCTCCCACACCTCAAGCCGCGCTGGCTTGCGCCCGTAATGCCCTGGAGCGCCCCAGACCAGTACTGAACGCCTGGGTGGGTGCTGCCGGTAAGTTTCGCAAGAGCACCCCGGAGGAGGAAGCTATGTGGCAAACCACCCCGGAAAAACTGTTCAGAGAAGCAATCGATTATAAAACCAACGAAAAAATAAAAGCTTTTAAAGCCACACAATCATGAATACGACCGCATTGAAAGAACTGCTGTATAAAATGGCTGACGACCAGCTCATAATGGGGCATCGTAGCTCTGAGTGGATTGGCCTGGGGCCGCTGCTCGAAGAGGATATTGCCTTTGCCTCCAAGGCGCAAGACAAGGTGGGGCAAAGCCTGGCGCTTTATCAATTGCTGGAAGAACTGGGAGAAGCCGACCCCGATACGGTGGCCTTTAGCCGGCCTGCTGCCAAATTTCATAACAGCATCTTTACCGAGTTGCCCAACGAAGAGTTCGATTTCAGCATCATGCGCCATTTTTTGTTCGATACCGCTGAATATTATCGTTTCGAACTCCTATCTGACTCAACCTATGAGCCGCTGCAGCAAGTGGCGCGCAAATTCACCGGTGAAATACGCTATCATATTCTGCACGCCAATGAGTGGATCAAGGAACTGGGCGATAGCACCGAAGAAGCCATTGCCCGCATGCAAAGCGCCCTTGATAAAGCCCTGCCCTATGCCCTTGGTGTATTTGAGCCGTCACCCTACGAGCAAAAGCTGATAGACAGCGGCCTTTTTGCCGGTGAGCAAGCCCTGCAAAATATCTGGCAAGATAAAATAAGTGAAATCATCGGGCAGACAGCCCTGCGCCTGCCGGCCTGGGAGAGCATAGAGCCGGTTTACGGTGGCAGAGCCGGCCACCACAGTGAGCACCTGCAACCTTTGCTCGATGAAATGGGCCAAGTTATCAACTCCGAGCCCGGGGCTGAATGGTGATGACAAACAGATCTTGATATAAATGCAAAAAGTGAGAACTTAGTTTTCCCGTTCATTAAGAAATATGAGTCATGAAAAAGTCTGTGATTATTCTGCTGGCGGCAGGAATTATAGCAGGCTGTCAGAAGCAAGACCTGAGTAACAAACCACTTGACCTGCCGCCTTTCGAGCCTTTCAAAGGGCAATCGGTATTTTACCAAAAAATACCTGCCAATGCCGAGGTGGACCCCAACTCGGATGTAATGGTGCAAAGTCTGATCGACCAGGCCAACCAGGCTTTTGTAGTAGCCGTAAAAGAATGGACGGTGGCGGTGTATTTTGCCGATGAAAGCACCCCGCGCCACGATGTAAAGATGACCGCCTCCTGGGCGCCCAAGAAAACGCTGGCTAATGTGCCGGTGCCCGACTTTGCCGAGCCCGACCCCGAAGATGACGGCAGTATGGTAATTGTTGATGAGGTGGGCGGTTGCGTGTATGATTTCTGGCAGATGCGCTTCCGCAACGGCAAATGGAAAGCCAGTTGGGGTAATGCCCTGCCACTTAATAGCGATGGCATCTTTCCAAAAGGCTTTTCAGCCCGTGGTTCCGGTTTTGAATTGCTGCAGGGCGTCATCTGGCCGCAGGAGCTCATCGACCAATCGATTAATCATGCCCTGATATTCAGCTACGACCACACCAAAGCGGGCGGCCCGGTAGCGCCTGCCACTGAAAGTGACGGCACCTCTACCGAGGCCTGGGCCATACCTGAAGGCGGCCTGGTACAACTCGACCCGGCTCTGGATTTGTCCACCCTGGGGCTTAACAGTTACGAAATGACCATCACCCGTGCCTTGCAGGAGTATGGCATGTACTGTGCCGATGACGGTGGGGGCATTCAGCTTTACGCCATCAATCCCATTAGTGTAAAAAACAACCCCTACCAGGATATCTGGGGCGACCAGACCTATATCTTCCTGGATAAAATACCGGTAAACCGCTTCCGGGTACTCAAGCTAGGCCCGCAAAACAACAGCGAACCACAGCTGGTAGCCAATGCCTGCGCAGAGTTCAGATAGCGGTTTACTTATGCACAAACTTGCTGCGCGGCACAAATAGCCGCTTTATTTCGCGGTCGTTGCTTGATTTGAAGTAAGCGTCCGGGTTCAGGGTAGAATGATATACGTAGCCACTGCTGTCGGCATAAGCGCTAAGCGTGAAGTCCGGCAAGTTCTGGCGGCTTATCTGCAACTGGTAAGCGGGCTGTCCGGCCGGTGCCCGGTCGGCAAAAGTATTGAAGCGCATGTGTCTGATAGATGACAGGTAGCTAACCACAGCACTCGAATCGGCCGGATCGATATCCACCAACCAGCCAGCAGCATTTTTGCTAAGCACAAAACCACTATCGGCCGGGTAGGTAAAGGTGAGTTGCTGCAACTGGCTGTTATCGAATTCTATGAATGTTTTATCACGCAGATCAGCCGCCTTGCGGTTAAAGGTGGACGACAAAAAACCTTCCACCGTATATACATCTTCATCTTCCGCCAGACGCACACTGGTGGACATACTGCGGGTGGCCGGCTGGAAATTGAATTTGCCCACCACAAAATCTGCCAGCAGTTTCTCACCACTATACACCTTTACCCGTGTACCCAGGGAGTCAGCCACTTCATGAGCAGCCCATTGCTCACGGCTGGTAGCCACCAGCCGCTGCGGTCGCATATCTGCCAGCTCATTCAGCATGCCTTTTACCAGTGAGATGTCGGCATCATCGGTCAGGTTGCCCGCCTGAAGTTGCCAGCCGTCCCCCTGGCGCCTGAGGGTGATAAGCTGTTGCTCATTGGCCTGCGGGTAAAGTTCTATCTTATCCACCACAGCGGTATCCAAGGCTACGAGGGTATCGCGAAAATTACGGTTGTCAGAGGCCATAAACTCATTGCCGAAGTACACGGCAAGCAATACAACCAATATAATCAGCAGTGTTTTATTCTGTTTATTCATAGTGCATTTCCATTCGTTTTATTCGCTTACGTTTATTGGCGGCTGCCCGCAGCAAGCCGATTATCACTACCAGCAAGATGGGCAGCAGGAAGTTCAGGTATTTAAGAAAGGTCTTGGTGTCTTCATCAAGCTGCTCGATGGGTCGTGAAGTAACCGCTTTGGTACGCAGGTCTATCAGCCCGGTATCATCGGCCAGCCAATCCACTGAATTTACAAACAAACTCAGGTTGTCAGGCTGGAGCGGTTGCGGGCGCCCGCCTCCGTTATTATTTACTGCAAAGGTGCCGTTGGCTATCACCACCAGCTTGCCCTGGCCGGGTGTTTCCAGAGCCGCAGCCACCACTTCATTGGCCAGCGGAAAATCGGCCAGGCGCCACTGGCGCTGCACATCAAAAAAGGTAGGCACCGATACCAGGCCGGTCTTGTCGGAAGTCATAGCCAGCGGTGTGAAGGTCTGGGTGGTATCGCCCGTAAAGCGCACCGGGCTTACAAACGGCATCACTACCGATTCCAGACCTTTAACAATAGGATGATCGCTGAATTTGTTGATAATGGGAATAAAAGGGAAACGTATCTGTGTGGTAATACGAAAAGCCCCCTGTTGGCGCTGTACATTTACCATAGCCGAGTTGGCATCTATCACAAACTTATCCAGTACATCTATACCCTTGTTGCGCAACCACCCCTCCAGACCGGTGTGCTTGTCGGAACCGTAGGCAGTTTGCAGATTGCCCCCCACCGCCTGAAAGGCCAGCAGCAAGTTACCGCCTTTGGCGAGATAATTATCCAGCATCTGCAAATGGGCAGGCGGAATGGTATCATTGGGATTGGTTAAAATCACCGCCTTGTATTTAGCTGCTATTTCGGCAGTATTATTCATATCCAGCGGCTCTACATTATAGAGCACCGACAGGGCCGCCATCACCTCCTGCATGTCTTGCATACCGGGCTCCCCATGCCCCTGAATAAAAGCCACAGCCGGCTTATTCACTACCGATACCTTTTTGATAGCAGTAGTAAGGTTATACTCCAACGGCCCACCCGGCTGCATAAAAGGTATTACCTCCTGGCGGTCACCTTGTTCCACCACCGCCCCCATGTAAGCCTTCTGTTGTTTTACCTCGTCTTTCTCCCGCACATTAATCATCACCGGGCTTACCCCCAGTTGGTTGATACGCTGCTCGAGTTGCGGGTCTTCGTTGGGGTTGATAAACTCATACACCAGGTTGCGCCCCGAAATATTGGCGTACTCTACCAGCAGGTCTTTGAAATCGCGCTTTACCTGCTCGATATTGGGAGGCATGTTGTCCGAGAAATAAGCTTTGACAGTAACCGGCTCGGTGAGGTTTTGCAAAATATCTTTGGTGGCCTCACTCAAGCTGTAGCGTTTGTTCTCCGTGAGGTCAAGGCGTACAAAAAAATCCTGCGACAGTACATTCAGCAAAATCAGTACGCCAATCAGCAGAATAATTGAAGTGATATATGCTTTTTTTGTTTTCATAGCTATCCGGCAATTAGTTTAGGTTTGGCCAGGTTCATTTCGGCCAGTTTCAGGCCGATAACCACGATTGACAAGAAATAAATCAGGTCTTTGGAATCGATTACCCCACGCGAAATGGAGTCGTAATGAGTTGACAGGCTAAGGGTATGAAACAACCTCCCTATAAACCCTGTGGTGTTATCGGCCAGTACATTAAACAACAACTGGAAAAACAAGCCGATGAACAACGCACCCAGAAAAGCCACTATCTGGTTGCCGGTAAGGCTGCTGGCAAACAAACCGATGCTAATATAGGCAGCACTCATCAGCAGTAGCCCCAGGTAGCCACTCAGGATGGCCCCGTGGTCCACATCTCCGATATTAGCTACGGTAATATAATAGGGCAAGGTAAGCAGCAGGGCAAAGGCAATCAGCAGCAGGCAGGCCAGAAACTTGCCGATAACCACCTGCGTTTCGCTCACCGCTTTGGTAAGCAGCAACTCCAGCGTGCCGGAGCGTTTTTCTTCGGCCAGCATCTTCATGGTCAGGGCCGGAATAAAGAAAAACAACGTCCAGTAAGAGATGTTAAAGAAAACATCGAGGCTGGCCTGCCCCACCAGAAAAATATCGGAGCCGTACAGCCAGGTAAAGAAACCGCTGAAGCCCAAAAACAACACCAGAATGATGTAGGCTATCAGCGAATCGAAGAACGCTGCCAGCTCACGTTTGGTAATTATCCAAATCTGTCTCATGGTCAAATTATTTATTTTTAAACCTTACTATCAGGTAGTCAAATTACGGAAGATATCCTCCAGGCTGGTTTCCTGCTTGGTGATTTCGGTCAGCACCCAGCCGTTTTCTACGCATAGGTTAAAAATATCGCGCTCGGGCCGGCTATTGGGTTTACCCTGCACTTCCAGGCTTTGGCCGGCCAATGTTTTAACGGCCGCCACCGAGGCCAGGGCCTCCACCTTGGCAGCGATATCATTGATATCCCCATCCTCTATAACAGCTTTCACCAGCGATTTGCCATGCGCCAGCGAGCGCAGTTCATCGGCTGTGCCATCAGCTACTATCTTACCGCGGTTGATAATCAGGATACGGTCGCAGGTAGCCTCTACCTCGGGCAGGATGTGCGTGGAAAGGATGACGGTCTTCTCCTTGCCTATCTCTTTTATCAGCTTGCGAATCTCGACAATTTGGTTAGGATCAAGCCCGGTGGTAGGCTCATCGAGGATAAGGATATCCGGGTCGTGAATCAAGGCCTGCGCCAGGCCTACCCGCTGGCGGTAACCCTTGGAGAGTTCACCGATACGCTTGTGCTTTTCGGCATCCAGGCCGCACACCTTCACCATCTCGGCCACCTTACCGGGTATCAGATGGGCAGGCACTCCTTGTATGCCGGCTGCAAACTCCAGGTAGTCGAGTACCGGCATATCACTATACAACGGGTTGTGCTCGGGCAGATAACCTATGTGCCTGCGCAGTTCATCACCTGCCTGCTTGATCGATTTACCGCCAATCAGAATATCACCCCGGTCAATGGCCAGGTAGTTGGTGATCATCTTCATGGTAGTGGTTTTGCCGGCACCATTGGGCCCCAGAAAACCCAGCACTTCACCGGTCTTTACCTCAAAAGAGATATTCTCAACCGCCCGCTGGGCACCATACAATTTCGACAAATTTTCAATCTTGATATCCATACGTTCAGGATTTACAGCATCACTAAATGCAAAAATTCAGCGCCCGCAATATTAACGAGTAAGGGTTTTGTTGTCAAGGGTTTAAAATGAAAAATCAGCAGGAAAATATGACTGCTGCAGCCAATGTTTCCTTGTAAAAAATCACCGTGGGAGTTGCCGCTGGTATCAGCCTTCCAGGTTGGCGAGCCAAATGCTTATTCACCCCGGTTTGTACTGAAAAAAAGAAACAGCGATTAGGGCGGAAATCATTAATTTTATGGTCGAAGAATAGCCATGAAAGCTGATAAAAAAACCATTCTTGCCTGGCTCGAACAGGTAAAAGACCCGGAGATACCCACCGTATCGCTGATCGATTTGGGTGTAATTACCGATGTGCTGATTGGTGAGGATGGCCATGTAACAGTAAAAATGACCCCCACATTTGCCGGCTGCCCGGCTATGGATTATATGCGTAATGAAGTGGAAGAAGTACTGCGCAACAAGGGTGTAGCGGATTTTACCGTAGAGATGAATTTCGACACCCAGTGGAGCAGCAACAACATTACCAAAAAAGGTCTGCAAGGGCTAAAAAAACATGGTCTGGCACCACCGCCCCGCTATCAGAAAGTAATTGACCTGGATATACTGGAACATATCGAATGCCCACATTGTGGCAGCAAGCAAACCGTAATGAAGTCTCCTTTCGGCCCTACCCTGTGTCGCTCGTTGCACTACTGCAACCATTGCCGCCAGGCCTTCGAGCAATTCAAGCCGTTGTAAGTTTAGTTTTCCCGCACCCTTTGTACGCGTTGCAAGATACGCTCACGCCAGTAAGGTGTCAGCTTGGCATGTTGACCGGCCAGAGCCCAGGCCGTATTAATGGCTAACTCCCATTTCACCCCCGGCTCATCAGGATATTGGGGGGTAAACCGCCAGGCATATTCACCCTCAAACATCTCCAGGCGCTCCATATACTGCGGCCCCAGATAATCGATATCCTTATGATATAGGGTGATCTTGTGACCAGGTAAAGTGATGCACAAATGATCAGGATAAAAGGCCAGACTGCCGATGCCCATCTTTTGCATGCGCCCGGCACCCTTAGTGCGGGTAATAACTGCACGTTCAATCTTAAATAAGGGAGTGTCCCCGGCCAGCGTCAACTGTTTGATCATTTCGATAATAAAATTATCGGCCTGCCAATAAAACCACTCGTAAGGGTTATCGAAAGGCAATTTGACAGGCGCTGTAAAAAAGCCGTACTCATCAATGGTAATCTGGAGTTTACATTGGCGACACTCAAACCGATTCCTATGCGACTGAAAGCCGGCAAAAGACTTACACTGCGGGCACTGAAAGAGAATTTTGCCAATATATTCAGCCCTGTGTCCGGAATCTATAAGCACACGATGCTGGCGCAACCATTCAATATCATTGTGGCTAAGGCGCTGGGTGATTCTTTTATAAACTTCCTCTTCTGTCAGTTGCCTTACCTCCTCTTTGGTCAGGGTAAGCTCGTAGTCTATCACCACACGTGCCCTGCGTAAGGGTGTGGCCCAGCGCGGATCAAAAACATAGGCTCCCTGCATGCGGGCCGTAATTACCGGCACCCCGAGCAAGCGCGCCAGCTTGGCCACAGCCGGATCGATATAGAGGGTATCACCCGCCCAGGTGCGGGTGCCTTCCGGAAACAGCGCCAGGGCGCCTCCATCCTGCACCACCTTGCGCATATCCCTGATAACCCGGGTGTCGCGAAAGCCTTTTTTCTTAGGGATGGCGCCCAGCCCTTTGAAGAAAGTACCGATCGGCCAATCACGCAAAATGGCATCGGAAGAAATAAAATGCGGTGACTTGTCGATAAAATAACTCAGAATGAAAGGGTCGTAGCGCCCGTAATGATTGGCCAGCAGCAGATAAGGTTCATCTATCTGCCCTACTTGAGGTGGTATTCTGGCCGATATACGAAAATACCTGACAAAAAACCACATCACCACCCGTACAAACAGCTTGTACAGAGGTTTTATTTTATATGGGTTGTTAGCGCCCGCCAATGTCAGCCAGCTTATCAGGCATGGGCATATTGCCCTTTCGACTTACGTATCTTCACAGCTACCACCTTGTATTCCGGGCACTTGGCTTCCGAGTCGTACACATCGCTGGTAATCTTGTTTACCATTATCTCGGGAAAATGGAAGGTAGTACTCAACACCCCGGGCTGCACCTCCTCCGATATCCGGGCGCGGATATCCACCTTGCCACGTGCCGAAGCCACACACACCATATCGCCATCAGCAATGCCGTTGGCGCGGGCATCATCAGGGTGGATGAGCAACACATCTTCGTTGTTTAGCTCGGCATTATGGGTTCTGCGCGTCATAGCCCCGCAATTGTAGTGCTCCAGTTCGCGATTGGTGGTAATGATGTAAGGATACTCATCAGCATGCTGAACAATCTCTTGTGAAGGCTGCCACTCGAAGTAACCGATATGCCCCTTGCCGCGCTTAAACTCCTGCACATGCATCACCTTGGTATCGGTACCATCTTCGGCTACCGGCCACTGCTTGCCGTTCTCACCCAGTTCTTCCCATTTTATACCCCGGAAAAACGGCACCACCCTGGCCACCTCAGCCAATACCCCCGGTGCAGTATAGGGCGGTTGTTCATAGCCCATGCGGTTCATGATATCCACAATAATCTGCCCGTCCACCCTGGCATTACCGATAGGTGGCAGCACCTGGTTTACCCGTTGCACCCTTCTCTCGCCATTGGTAAATGTGCCTGATTTTTCCATGAATGAGGCCCCCGGCAATACCACATCGGCCAGCTTGGCAGTTTCGGTCATAAACAGCTCCTGCACGATTACCAAATCCATTTGTTCCAGCGCCTTGATTACCTTGGCCGTATTGGGGTCGGTTTGCACCACATCTTCGCCAATAATCCAAATGGCTTTAAGCTTACCTGCCAGGGCGGCATCAAACATCTCCGGTATTTTATAGCCCACATGGTCGGGCAGGGGTACACCATAATGTTGCTCATAAAAGGCCTTCACCTGCGGGTCGGTTACATCCAGATAGCCGGCCCCCTGGTGTGGCTGCACACCCATATCGGCCGCTCCCTGCACATTATTCTGTCCTCTGAGCGGATTTACACCTACGCCCCTGCGCCCGATATTGCCGGTAAGCATAGCCAGATCAGCTATTTGCATTACTGTAAAGGTGCCTTGCGAATGCTCGGTAACACCCAGCCCGTGAAAGGACATGGCATTGGGTGCTGTGGCATAGGCAATGGCTGCCTGACGGGCCAGGTCTTTGTCCACTCCGGTTATTTTTTCCAGCTCATCAATATCCAGCGCTTTTATTTGACGGACAAAATCGTCATAGCCTTCGGTACGCTGATCCACAAATTCCTGGTCCACCAGATCCTCCGTTACGATATAGTACATCAACATATTGAGCAGTGCTACATTGGTGCCCGGCTTAAGTTGCAGATGGTAGTCGGCATAGCGGGCCAGCGGTATCTCTCGCGGGTCCACCACTATCAGCGTTTTGCCCTGCATGGCAGCCTGTTTGATCTTGGCTCCGGTAACCGGATGGGCAGCCGTAGGGTTGGCGCCAATCAGCAGTATGCAATCGGTATATTTCAGGTCTTCTATGGAATTGGTGGCTGCTCCGGTACCAAACGCCCGCTGCATACCCAGTGCCGTAGGCGAATGACATACGCGGGCACAACCGTCAATATTGTTGGTGCCTATCACAGCCCTGATGAACTTCTGCATCAGATAGTTTTCTTCGTTGGTACAACGTGCCGAAGAAATACCGGCTATGGCATCGGCCCCGTGCTGCTCTTTGATTTCCTGCAGACGGCCGGCAATAAAATCATAGGCTTCATCCCAGCTTACCGGTTCAAAGCTGCCGTTGCGCTTGATCAGCGGCTCGCGCAGGCGGTCGGGGTGGTTGTAAAACTGAAAGGCATAACGCCCTTTCAGGCAGGTATGGCCCTGGTTTACCTCGGCATCGTAGGGAGCCGTAATACTCACCACTTCGCCCTGGCGGGTGGCAACCTCCAGGTTG
Source organism: Cyclobacteriaceae bacterium (assembly GCA_015488485.1). Classification (GTDB taxonomy): domain Bacteria; phylum Bacteroidota; class Bacteroidia; order Cytophagales; family Cyclobacteriaceae; genus S012-113. The sequence continues at coordinate 58,148 of WFNR01000018.1, forward strand.
CACCCCACTCCACAATAGGTGCACACCGTGCGGGTAATATTATCGGCCTCAACAAATTTAGAGTTGAAAATATCGGTGATAGCTCCGGTAGGGCAGGCCTGGCTACAGGCACCACAACTCACGCAGTCGGAATCGCGAAAGCCCTCGTTCATGCCCATAGTTACGGTATTGTCAAAGCCACGGCCGGTCATGGTCAGTACCATCTCGCCCTGCACCTCATCACAAGCCCTGATACAGCGATAGCAGTTGATACAGGCGGCCAGATCAGCCCGCATATACGGGTGCGACTCATCCCTGGCACGATCCAGATGGTTAGCCCCCGGCCGGTAGCGTACACTTGACATATCCATACCCACCTCCAGCGCTACTTTTTTCAATTCGTTTTTCTGCGGATGGTCGTGCTCAAACTTATCGGCTGGATAGTCGGTCAGTACCAGCTCCACAATATTCTTGCGTAAGCGGTTTATTCGTTCGGTATGGGTGTAGATATATGAGCCCGGTGTAACAGGCGTATGGCAGGAAGCCTGTACCTTGGTGGGGCCGTCAGGCCGCAGGGCCACCTCTACGCTACATACCCGGCATGAGCCATAAGGCTTCAGATTGGGTGCATCGCATAGGGTAGGCACGTAGTCCTGCCCAAAGTGCTGCCGCAGCAAACTCAGGATGGTCTGCCCCGGCTCAAAGGGCAGCTCTTCGTTGTTTACAAATACCGTATTTGCCTGTGTCATAGTTTTTTTATTTAAAATATGCTTGCAACTCTTCTTCAAAATATTGCAGGGCATTTTTCACACCCAGCGGCAAACCGCCACCCAATGCACACAGCGAGCCGATCTCCATAGTCTCCAGCAGATCATCAAGCAGTTGGCGGTCTATCTTGTCGGTGTCGTTCCTGGCGGCCGTCATCATTTCACGACCGCGCACCGAGCCAATGCTGCAAGGATAGCATTTGCCACAAGACTCCACGGCCGTAAAGTCAAACAAATGTTCAAGATAGTCGATCATCGGATAATCCTGCGGTACGCACACAATGCCGGCATGGCCCAACAGGAAGCCGGCCTGCTGGAAGCTCTCAAAGTCGAGCGTCAGGTGCGGTATTTTTTCTGCCGGCACAATGCCTCCCAGCGGCCCACCCACATGTATAGCCTTAACAGGCTTTTTAAAGCCTCCGCCAATTTCATAGATAAGCTCCTGCAAAGGCATGCCCATCTCGGCCTCCACCACGCCCGGTTTGTTGAAAAACGAGTCGAGCGACACCAATTTGGTGCCGGTGGACCGGCCGGTTCCCAGGCTTGCATAGGCGGCTCCTCCCTCTTGTATAATAAAAGGCACAGCCGCCAGCGTTTCCACATTATTTACTACCGTTGGCTTATTGAACAATCCCTGTTGGGCCGGATATGGCGGCCGGATACGCACTTCCGGGCGCTGCCCTTCAATGGATGACAGCAGGGCGGTTTCTTCACCACACACATAAGCTCCGGCTCCTTCAATGATCTTAAAACGGAAATCGAAGCCACTGCCGAGAATATCTTCTCCAGTGAGGCCGACATTATCAAGTGCTGCAATAGCTTCGTCTACTATTTTTATAGATTCCGGATATTCCCCACGGATGTACAGTACCCCCCGGTTGGCGCCCGTTACGAGGCCGGCCACCCACATGCCCAGCAATACACTCAGCGGCTGCTCTTCCAGCAGGTAGCGATCGGTAAAAGCTCCGGGGTCACCTTCATCGGCATTACAAACAATGTATTTCTGCCGCTCAGGCTCATTTTTGCAGGCCTCCAGTTTGATACCCATAGGGAACCCTGCTCCTCCACGGCCACGAATATTGGCTGTTTTGATTTCGGCCAGAGCACCTTCCGGGCCCAGAGACAAGGCTTTTTCAGCCAGTTTTTTAAACTCATCCACGGTCAAAGGCTGTGCCGTCAGTACCCTGGTAGATGGCTGATAGTCATTCAGATAACTCCTTGATTTGTTGGGCGAGTCCTGTAATATTTCATCCAGATTGTTCAGATCAGTACCGGAATAGTTGTGCCCGTTTAGCTGAAAAGCGCTGTTTTCATAGCAACGCCCCAGGCAACACATATGGCCGATTTCTTCTTTGCTGAAATGGGCAGACAATTTTTCCTGTACGGCCTGCTGGGTGCCGGCCAGCATACAAGCGCTGCCGTTGCAAACATGCACCTTTACCCCTTGGTGAGACGGCTTCAAAAAATCATAAAACGAGGCGGCTCCATAGGTTACCGCCTTGCCCATCAAAAACTCTTCAGCCAGTTGGCGCAACAATTCGTTGTCAGGCGTACCGTTTTCTTTGGCACCTTGCACCATGCGTTCGAACAAATTATTATCCAAACCTTTTCTTCCCGATAGCAAACTCAGATTATCCGACATAACTTAACAATTATGATGCGTGTTTGGGTTAGGGTAAAGATCTTTTTCCTCTTCCGGATCGCGCGTTAAGCATTTAAAATCTTTCTCAATCAACACCCCCAGGGTGCGACCGGAGCTGCCGGCCAAATTCAGCTCAACAGATACCCGGTCTGTAGTAGCCCATTCAGCAATCACTATCTTGTCCATTTTCAACAAAATAGTATTGTTGGCAAAATGAATATCAGTGGTTATGGCAGGCAATATTTCTACCTGCAAAATATTGCCGGGAAAATGAGTTTGGCTTTTCACCGGATCGCCAGCGGCCAAACGGTTTACCTCCGGTTCACTCAGCCGGAACCTGACCGTATCATCTTTTATCCTGATCTTCATAATGCATAAATTTAAGCAATCCGCTCGAAACCTGTATAAATATTAAAACTGTCTTTTTTTAAAAAGCCCACCAATGTGATGCCGTACTCCTTAGCCAGTTCAACCGCCAGACTAGAAGGCGCTCCCACAGCAGCTACAAAGGCAATACCAAGCCGCAATGCCTTTTGCACCAGTTCAAAACTCACCCGTCCGCTCAACAACAACATGGTCTGACTGGTATCAATTGACGTGAGCAACAGGTTGCCAGCCAGTTTATCCAGGGCATTGTGGCGTCCAACATCTTCCTTGTAAAGCAGCAAATTGCCCTGCAGGTCGAACAAAGCACTGGCATGTAGCCCACCGGTATGTTTAAAAACCGTTTGGGAAGTTGCCAAACGTTCAGGTAGTTGATGTAAAATTTCTTTGCTTACCTTAAAATCACCAACCGGTTTTCGGCAAATTTGCTGCACATGCTCAATCGAAGCTTTACCACAAACCCCGCAGCTGGCGCTGGTATAAAAGTTACGGGTGAATCTGGCCACCTCAAAAGGCAACTCAGGAGCCAGCTCCAGGCGCATTATATTTTCTTCAGCACCTGGGTCGGATGCCGGGCAGTATTCAGCACTCAGTATATCTTTTTGGTCTTCAATTATACCCTCGGTAAAAAGAAAACCCAGACACAGGTGTTCGTCATCACCGGGCGTACGCATGGTTACGGTAAGGGTAGTTTGCTCGCGTTGCTTGGGCGGGCCATAACCAACCCTTATTTCCAACGGCTCTTCCACTACCACAAGGTCTTTGGATGTGGTGAGTTCAGCCTTGTTTATACGCTGAATATCAACCGGATATACGCGTTTTGACATAAATTATGATAATCCCGTAATATTACCTTCGGCATCAATATCTATGCCCTCGGCAGCCGGTATCATGGGCAAGCCCGGCATACGCAGCATATTGCCGGTTATCGGAATCACAAATCCGGCCCCGGCTGCAATTTCAATTTCTCGCACAGTTAGTTTAAACCCTTCCGGTCTACCCAGCAGTTTGGTATTGTCCGACAAAGAATTTTGCGTTTTGGCAATACAAACCGGCAATCCGGTCAGGCCTAGTTTTTCTATGGTCTTCAGGTCTTTTTTTGCCTGTGGTTGAAAGACCACCGAACCGGCACCATAAATGGTTTTGGCCACCTTAATAATTTTCTCTTCTATCGTACTCTCCAGGTCATAAATGGGCTTGAAAGTATCAGGGCCGCCATCGGCTGCTTTCGCTACTTCTTCGGCCAGGTCAGTACAGCCATCACCCCCTTTCTCCCAGCCTTCACATAAGGCAGCCGGTACCCCCAGATCTTCCTTACAATGACGTTTGAGCGTATTAAGTTCTGCCTCGGTATCCGACACAAATTTGTTGATAGCCACTACCACCGGCAGGCCAAACGCCTGGATGTTCTCGATATGCTTGTCGAGATTATCCATTCCTTTTTCAAGCGCAGAAATATTCTCCGTTTTCAAGTCTGCCAGATCCTGGCCACCATGATATTTCAGAGCTCTCACCGTAGCTACCAGCACCACAACCTTAGGCGAAAGTCCGGCATATCTGCATTTGATATCCAGGAATTTCTCAGCACCCAAATCAGCTCCGAAGCCGGCCTCCGTTACTACATAGTCGCTAAGCGACAGGCCCATTTTTGTGGCGATCACCGAATTGGTACCCTGCGCTATGTTGGCAAAAGGGCCACCATGTATAATGGCCGGGTTGTTTTCGAGTGTTTGTACCAGATTGGGTTTTATGGCATCTTTCATCAAAGCCGCCATAGCTCCATTGGCCTTTAGGTCACGGGCATAAACAGGTTTTTTATCGAAAGTCTCTCCCACATAGATATTACCCATTTTTTCTTTCAAATCAGACAGGTCATTGGCCAGGCATAAAATGGCCATAATCTCAGAAGCAGCCGTGATATTAAAACCGGCCTCACGCAAAAAGCCCCCCGTTTTACCACCAAGGCCGGTAATTATTTTTCGCAGGGCACGGTCATTCATATCCATTACCCGTTTCCAGGATACCGTACGCGGATCTATGCCTAAACTATATTTGGGGTTTTGAATATTGTTGTCAATCAGAGCGGCCAGTAGGTTATTGGCCTTTTCCACAGCAGCAAAATCTCCAGTAAAATGCAGGTTAATATCTTCCATTGGTACAACCTGTGCATAGCCACCTCCGGCAGCGCCTCCTTTCATACCAAACACGGGGCCTAAAGATGGCTCCCTTAACACTACGGTTGTTTTCTTGCCTATCTTATTAAGTCCTTCAGTAAGCCCTATCGAGGTAGTGGTCTTCCCCTCACCAGGAGGAGTAGGTGTAATAGCTGTTACCAGAATAAGTTTTCCTTGTTTTACTTTATCTTCATCGATAAGTTTTAAGGGTAACTTAGCTTTGTATTTACCATACAGTTCCAGATCGTCAGGTTGAATACCCAGTTTTTGAGCAATTTTATTTATATGAAGCATATTGGCTTCCTGGGCAATTTCCAAGTCAGTTTTATAAGTCATAGTACTGTTGTTTTGGGGGTGCAAGTTAATGTATTTTAGCAATAGATATGACCCCAAATACACTAAAGGATTGATAAC
>WFNR01000019.1 GCA_015488485.1 Cyclobacteriaceae bacterium
GGAAGCTCGAAGCTGGAAGCTGGGAGTACTTTATTTTTCATGACCACTTTGATATATAGAGTTAATCAGTCCTTTAATCATACTGGCTATTTCAAATCCTTCTGCCTCCAAGTCTTCCAACTGTGTTGAACTAATCCAATTCTTTTTCTCAAAAATGTGCAATAATGTAATCGCTTCATATAAAGAGCCTCTTGCAATATATAGAAATCTGATAAATTCCTTTTTCGATCTGCGTCCCTTCCCTTCTGCAATATTTTGTGCTATGGAAGCAACGGCTGATTCCAGTTGTTCGACTAACCGGTAGTGTTTGTTTGCAGTAGCCAGATTTTCACTCAAGTCAATAACTTTTTTGGCAAACCCAACAGCTCGCTGCCATACATCCAGGTTCTTAAATCCAAATTGTTTGGCTACCATTTGTATACTTCCATCTTCAAGCCTGCCCTGGCAGGCGTGCTTCTAACTTCGAGCTCAACTATTTTATCAAATTCAACACCAGCAACAACAACGATACCGAGCTGATGACCAGGGCCAGGTTTTTGCCGAAGTAAATCTGGTAAGGGCGCTGCCTGAGCGGTGGCACTACTATCACATCGTTTTGGTTGACATAATAAAAAGGCGATTGCACGAAGTTCTCATCGAGAAGGTTTACATAAAACACCTCCGCCTTGCCTTCCCCTTGCCGGATCACCTTCACATTCGATTTATCGGCATAGTCGGTAAAGCCGCCTGCCAGGCCGATGGCCTCCAACATGGTGATGCGGTTGTTGAGCGAATTAACTGTATTCTCCTTGCGTACCTCGCCCAGCACGGTAAAGCGGAAATTAAGCAAGCGCACCTCGGTAACCGGACTGTCAAGGTACTGTTCAGCAATCTGTTGTATTTTTTGCTGTGCTTCAAAAACCGTCAGTCCACTTATTTTAATCTTACCCACTACCGGAAACTCAATCATGCCCTCCTCATCAATCAGATAGCCGTTTACCAAGGAAGAAATGCCTGTCTGGTATTGATTAAAAGCAGTATTGCCCTGCCCTTCCTTGAGCGTAAAGAAGTTGTATTCCGGGGGCGTAAGGCTATACACTTTGATGGAGATAATATCCTCCGGCTGCAGCTTGTATTCAAAATCATCCAGCTCATACTGCCGCAACACGCTGTCCTTGGGGGCCTTGTTGGTTGCCAGGTTTACATCTTCTTTCTGCAGGTACTGGTATTTTCTGTTAATCACACAGCCGCTATTGAGCAGCAGCACGGCCAGCGTGCCGGCCAATGCCGCGCGCAGGAAGAATTTATGTATGATGTTGGAAATTGGGCTCATAGACTATGCATGGTTGATGACTTGCCGGCTATGGACAGAAAAATGCTGTTTGTCAATCAGATGGCTAAAATAGGACATAAAGCATTAAGGCCGAAACAGGAAATGAAAAAGCTGTCAGGCGAGAAACTCCGCATGCCGTTGTGTAATACTGTTTTTGATGGCTGCCCAGGAAATATCTTCAAACATGCCGGGCATTTCTTCGCTATCGGCATCTTCGAAATAGACAAGGCTTTTTAAAACCAGAAATTTTGATCCATCCGGATATTTCTCCTGGTAAAAACTTAACATGTCAGCAAGAGAATATTTTTGCAACAAATAATAAATATCAATAAAATCTTTTCGTGATCCACGATTGGTAACAGCCGCCAGTTTCATTGCAGCAATATCTTCCGGAGAAGCTATAATAAAATCTTTATGTGTAATTGCAGGGCGAATCCATTTATAAGGTGTATTAACAAAATCCACCTTTATACCATCAATAAAGTATTCTTTAATATGGGTGCTGTTGTTGATAATTCGAACCTGCGCAAAGCCTGATAACAAATGAGGAAAATTCAGTTTAGTAAAATCGACATTACCAAAAAAATCAAGATCTATTGATCTACGATGTCCGTATTGTAATGCCAATGCCGTTCCACCAACCAATCGTAGTGTTTTAAAGTCAGGTATCGACTGAATCTTTTTTAATAAAACCAATGTTGCCGGTTCAACGGCTTTTGTCGATAACATTTGAATTCTTTCAGCGGTGTATGGGTTAGGGTAGCAATAAAATTCAGCGCTCGTGGCTCCAGGCTACGCACTTGCTTTAGCTCAGCCAGAATGATATCCAGGCCAAAATAATTCTTAATTAGCCACCAGTCATCAAGAGTACCATACTCCAATACCCTTTTAATCAACCAACGCGGGTGCCGCACCGGTTCAAATGTTTCCAGATCAACATCCCAAAACAAGTTTTCCGTAAACTTGCCTACGGGAAGGGGTGACTGGCTGTCGTTATTTTTTTGATCCGAAAAAATTTTTTGAGGTGCTGATGAGTATTCTTGGTTATTGAATTGCTTATTGATAGAGATTGGAGTTTACCCAATCATTACCTCCCGGGCACAGCTCCGCCTCCTCACTCCCATTTTGGTAGTTACCTTTAACGTTTTTACCCATAAGAAAAGCCGACTGCAGGGCCGGCACCGCCCAAAAGTAGGCTTTATCTCAACTCTTCCAAAGCCACAGGGCTTTTTCCGGGTTGAGGGTTTTATTTAATGCCTCGAACTCACTCAGGGTAAGCACCAGGCTGCGTATCTTGCGCTTGATGGCCTGCTCGGCCTTGCGTACAAGTTGTTGCAGGTTTTGTTCGTTGATATCACCCACCAGCACCAGGTCGATAATGCCGCTGTCGATACCCCTGGCATAATCACCGGTAATAAAGGCCATCTGCACCGTACCCAACTTCTTGATTACATTCTCTACGATATTATCCAGCCCGAGATATTTGTGCACCAGCTTGCGCAACTCGGGGTACAGCGGGTGCTCGGTGTTTACCTGGTATTCGATGGTGCGGCCGTTTTCCCGCGATTTCAGGTAGCCGGCTTCCGACAGGTTGTTCAACTCCAGGCGCACCGAATTGGTCGATTCGCCAAACTCCTCGGCCAGGCTGCGCAAATAAGCCCGCGAATGCTTGTTCGAAAAGAACTTAAGCAATAGCTTGATGCGGGTTTTTGAGGTAATCAGTTTTTCAAGCATAAACCTGCCCGGCCAAGGGTAATAATGGATTTTGAGTAAAATAATTACTCGAATTTACTATAAGATTTTTTACAAAAACAAATAATTAGTCGATTTTTTTCTACGGGTGGGCCGAAACCCACTCTTCGCCATCGGCAAAAATCTCCTTTTTCCAGATGGGCACTGTTTGCTTGAGGGTGTCTATGGCATACTGGCAAGCGGCAAAACCCTGCTCACGATGGGGTGTAGATACGGCAATTACTACCGGCACATCACCCACCTGCAATACCCCCGTGCGGTGATAAACAGCCATGGCCAGCACCGGCCAGCGTTCGCCTGCCTGCCGGCAAATCTTGTCCATCTCTTTCAGTGCCATCGACTCGTAGGCTTCAAACTCCAGGCGTACTACGGCACGGCCACGTGTATTGCTGCGCACGGTGCCGACAAATACATTGATAGCTCCGGCCGCTGCATCTGCTACCAAATCAGTAATAGCGGCTACATCCAGGGACTCTTCAGTAATTTTCAGGAATTTCTTCATATCAGCCGCCACTTACCGGGGGAATCAAGGCCACCTCATCACTGGCTGTTACGGGGGTTTCTGCAGTAGCATATTCGTCATTTACCGCCACCATCAGCGAATTCAATTCAGCCAGGCGCGGGTATTGCTCATGCAGAAGAGCCAGTAACTGCCCTACATTGGCTACCGGCTGCGCCACGGTAAGCGTACTACTGCCGGCTATTTCACGGGTGATGCCAAATAGTTTGATGGTTATCATATCTCATATTTTCGGCCTTTCCACTCTACCGGCCTGGGTATCAGGTAGTAGATCAGCGCCAGGATGGAAAAAACCGCGTTAAACACCTCAAAAATAAGTGATCCCAGCAAATTAGCCCGGTAGCGCAGGCGCCACGATACCAAAAACAAGAAAACATAACGCAACCCGACCTTGGCCGCCAGCACCCACAGCGGCAAGGTGGGTATAAGCAGCGACAAGAGCCACAGCACCACCACAAAGCCGGTCTGAATCATCAGCAGCAGGATCATCGGCAAGGGCAACTGAAAAGCACCTTGCATCCAGCGCTTGCGCTGCTCCAGCAAATCGCCCAGGGTAGGCTGTGGGGCCGACAGGTTTAGCACCTGCCATTTAAACAGGTTAATGGTACGATAGCGCTTTTTTACCGCTTTAAATAATTCCAGGTCTTCGGTAAGCGAGAATGGCAAGTTCTCAAAACCACCTATCTCGTCATACACCTCTTTCCTGATCGCCATGTTGTTGCCCATGGTAGTAACCGGCACCCCCAGGTCAGATACCACCTTGAGCATGCCGGTGGCAAAGAGCCAATCCATTTGCTGAATATAGGCAAACATCGACTCACCATCCACTACCGAAGTGCCGGTAACCAAAGCAATATCGCCCTGTAAGGCGCCCAGCATGCTCCTGATCCAGGTAGGCGCCACCTGAATATCGGCATCGGTAAAGAAAAGTACTTCGCCCCGGGCCTGACGGGCCAACTGCGCCAGCACATTGGCCTTGCCATTGCCCTTAATTTCCTGCCGGTAAATAGTCTGGCTCCTGATCTGCGGATAGCGGGCGGCATAGGCTTCGGCCAGCACTCCGGTCTGGTCATCAGAGTTGTCATTGCCAACCAGTATTTCAATCTTATCGGACGGATAGTCGATAGCCAGCAAGCTATCCAGGCAGGCACCCAGGTTTTGTTCTTCGTTGCGGGCGGCAATCAGCACCGATACGAAGGGCTCGGTTGCCGGTTCATTCGGGGCATTCTTGTAGTTCAATAGCCAAAAGATAATCAGCAGCACCTCGGTGCCCAGTATCACTGCTGCCACGATGTAAAAAAATATCAGCATGGTATTCCTTACAAAGCCTTAAAATTATAGCCCTGCTGTGAAAAATGCGCCAAATATTCAGGCAAAACATGGTGCAGCAGTCGTTGTGTCTTGGGCGAATCATGAAAAACCACCACTGATCCCGGCCGCGTAAGCCGGATAGTACGGGCCAGACAGCGCTCCGGGGTCAGACTTCGATCAAAATCGCCCGACAACACATCCCACATCACCAGCCGGTAGCGGGCCGACAAATACTTATATTGCCGGTAAGTGAGACGACCGTAAGGTGGCCTGAAAAGCACATACTGCCCCTCATCGGCCAACAGTTTTTGCGTAGCGGCAATATCTGCAAAATAGCGCTCATCGGGTGTTTGCCAGCCATCCAGATGGTGAAAGGTATGATTGGCCAGCCGATGACCGGCCGTTTTCACCCGGGCGAATAGCTCCGGATGCTTGCGGATATTGTCGCCCACCATGAAGAAAGTAGCCTGCGCCCGGTAGTTTTGCAACTGCTCCAGCACCCAGGGGGTAACCTCCGGCACCGGGCCGTCATCAAAGGTAAGATAAATGGTTTTGGCGGTGCGCTCCCTGTGCCACAGGGCATGAGTAAACAACCGCATAAGCCATGCAGGTGTGCGGGGCCAGTAAAAAGGCTTACCTGGCATTTACCCGGCAAGATAAAATGGTGATATCGTCTTTGTAGGGTTGCTCACCCCTGAACGCATCCACCAGCTCAATCAACCCACGATGCACCTGCGCCAGGTCGTCCTGATGGTGCTCTTGCAGAAAAGCCGCTACCCGATCGCTACCCAACTCACTTCCCGCTTCATTTTCTGTTTCGGTAAGGCCATCGGTATAGGCAAACAGGGTAAAGGCTGCCAGATCCGGCAAACGCCCCTCATTGACAAAAGGCAATACATCAAAGGCGCCCAGCACCGTGGTACCATTGTCCAACTGATACTCCCGCCCGGAAGCCTCAAACAGCAGGGGCGGCTGATGGCCGGCATTGATATATTGCAGCTCTTTAGTGTTGAAATCATAAAGCGCCACAAAAAAAGTAATAAAACTATCGCCTTTTGAGCTTTGGAATATTTGATAGTTGAGGGCTTTTACCACTTCCGGCAGGTTGGTGGTATGGCGCAACAGGGTATGCAGCGAAGCCTGGAAGTTGGACATCATAATAGCTGCCGGTATGCCCTTGCCCGACACATCGGCAATGCACACCAAAAACCGCTCTTCATCCAGCGGTATATAATCGTAGTAATCACCCCCCACCGAATGATGCGGCAGGTAGCTGGCCTCTACCGTCAGGCGGTTGCCGGCCGGCAGGCTCTCCGGGAAAAGGAAATTCTGTACGTTCTTGGCTATCTCCAGCTCCTTGCGCAACGCCTCTTCCTGCAGCCTGCGCCTGGCCAGGCGCTTGTTTTCTATGGCTACGATAATCAGGTTGCTCAGGGCTTGCAAAAAGGTGGTATTGAGCGTACCGCCCTTACCCCCGGTCTGCCCCTTGGCCTGCCCCCCGGCTCCTGAGGCCAGCACCATAGCCAGCATCTGCGACTTGTGCAGGATGGGTATGGCTACCTCAAACTGGTTGAAAGGAGCGGCCACCTCCGCTAGTGGGGTAATCTCACGCAGCGCAGCCAGCTCATCGGGCAGTACCACCTGGCCGTTGTCGGGCAACGAAACTCCATACAGCACCTTGGTGCGCCATTCCTGCTCCCAGACAAACAAAGCGTATTTCTCGATATTGAGGTTAGCCCGGATGGTAAAATCATAAATCTTGTACAACGACTCCTCCGGCAGGTTGTTGTTAATTGCCTCGGTAACCTCCAGCAGTGAATTGAGCTCCATCTGCTTGAGGTGATAGTGTGTCCTATAGTCCTTTTGCTCAGCCAATTATTTCTTATTATGCATCAGCAGTCCCTGCTTGGACGCCAGGTAATACAAATGGTTGTAACGTTGCTCAAAAACTTGCTGGGTCACTTCAATTTCTTCTTGCGGATCGACCAGGCATTTTACCCAACCTTTCTCAATCAGTTGCCAGAGCACTGCTGGCAGCTCCCCTTCCGGCAGCCCGCACTGCGCCTGTAATTCCTGGTAGGAGGTCACAAAATACAACTCGTCCAGTACAGCAAATTCCGCTTCGCTCATGATGTTTTTCTGCCTTTCCAAACAAAACTACCTGACAGCCCTGCCAGACCAGCTGCTACCACATAAGGGGGGTAGAGCACGGCCAGCAGCATAAACTCATACCACCTGAACGGCAAGCCGAAAAACCGGCTTATCTCGCGCAGGAAGAAATACTCAAAAGCAAATTTAACCATAATCAGATTAGCAGCCGCCAGCCAGGAGATAAGCCCGGCACTGGCCACAACAGGCAGCAGGATGGTGAGCAGATTAACCAGAAAAACAAAGGCTGCCAGCGCCTTGGTGGGCAGGTGAAAGTAATGGCGCCATTTGGCCGCCCAGCGTTGCCGCTGTTGCATAAATTCTTTTAAACCGGCTGCCGGCCGGGTATCTATCAGCACTTCGGGATGCCGCACAAAGGCTATTTGGTGTGCATGGTTGCGCGCTACGCTGTGCAGCAAAAACACATCATCGCCCGAGCTGGTAGCCTCCCTGCCGGTAGCCTCCTCTGCAAAAACCGCTTTGGCAAAACCCATGCTGGCGGCATTGGCCATTACCGGCACCCGCCAGCCTATGCAGGCCGCCCCCGAGCCGACCAGCGAAGCAAACTCGATGGCCTGCAGGCGACCGAACAGCCCCGCTGGCGGCCATAGGCGTACGGCCCCCGACACAAACTTATTACCGGCCGCCAGGCAGGCGCTCATCCCCGCCACCCAGCCGGGGTGCGGCCGGCAGTCGCCATCGGTAGTCAGGATATAGTCATGGGTGGCGGCCTTTACTCCAGCCCGCAAGGCTGCTTTCTTGCCACTTTTACTGGCCGGTAGCTTAAGCAACTGACAAGCAATACCGCTATCCCGCATGGCTGCTGCGGCCAGGTCGAGCGTGCCATCGGTAGAATGGTCATCCACCACCACCACTTCCAGCTTTGCATGGGGATAGTCCTGCTGGCGGATGGCAGCCATCAAAGCCGCTATATTGGCCGCCTCGTTGCGTACCGGCACGATAATCGTCACAGGCTGGCGGGCACTACCGGGCGGACAGGCACCGGTACGCTCCCAGCCCAGCCACAGCAGCAGAATCAGCAAGGGATAAAGCAGCAGCAGGGATATGATCAGCGGTGCTATCATGCCGGGCGCCTGGTGTGTCTTAATATCCAGGCCCCTGCCAGTGACGGCAGCGCCAGATTAAACAACCATAACGTAGCCATGCTCAACAGCAGCCCGCCTGCCGGTAGTTCATACCAACCGGCAAACATAATGACGGCCAGCGCCCGGATACCCAGACGCTCCAGCCCGGAGACCTTTGGCACAAAAGTGCGGGCCACGAACATCCAGGCGGCACAGGCTGCACTCATGGCTGGCGATACCGCTGGCGCAAAAAAGGCCGCCAGCAACACAAATTGCCCGGCAAACACCAGGTAGCGCCCCAGTGACAGAAAAAACAGTTGTCCCCACTGAAGCAGGGAAATACTTTTTAGCGGTTGTAAAAAGCTCCGGATTTGCTGGCGCCAGACCACCACAAATGGCACCGGCACCACCGCAGCCAGTGGCCACCAGGCATCATAAACCGACAGAGCCGTATCGAAATGATGTGGCAGCGCCATACTGCTGATGCTCCACCACCCGAAAGCCAGCGTAACCACCGATTGCAACAGCTGGGCAGCTAAAATACCGGGCACAGCAGCAATTTTCCGGCCGGGCGGCAAGAAGGCCAGGCGGCCGGCCACCGCCCCACTGCCGGCCGGCAGCAGGTTGTCGAGAGCCACACCACTGATAACCCCTTTGAGCGCCTGGTGGATATTCAGCCCATATGCGGCAGCCACAATCTGCCATTTAAGGGCCTCCAGATACCAGTTTGCAGCCACCAGTAGCCCGGCCGCCAAAGGCAACAGCCAGCGCCACGACCAGGGCGGCAGGCTTAGCGCTCCTGCCGCCAGCAAGGCCGCCCGCTGTTGATAACCCAGATAAAATAAGATAACCGGCACCCCGACAAGCAGCAAGGCACGCCATAGCCGCCATACCAGGCCGGTCAGGCCTTTGTGTAATGAAAAATACCCTGTAACTTGCATGGGTGGTTAAAATAGAAAAAAATCCTGAAAAGGAACATATTATTCTGGGATTAGACCCCGGCACCAATGTAATGGGCTACGGGCTGATAAAGATTGCCGGCAAAAAGATACACTTGCTGCAGTACGGGGTTATTCACCTTAGCAAATACAAGGGGTATGAACTCAAGCTAAAAAAAATCTTCGAGCGCGTGCTGGGCATTGTCGAAGAGTACCACCCTGATGAAGTAGCCCTGGAAGCGCCTTTTTACGGTAAGAATGTACAATCCATGCTTAAGCTGGGGCGCGCCCAGGGGGTGGCCATGGCGGCAGCGCTCTACCGCGAGATACCCATCACCGAATATGCTCCCAAAAAGGTAAAACAGTCGGTCACCGGCAATGGCAATGCCTCGAAAGAACAAGTCGCCAAAATGCTGATGCAATTGTTGGATATACAGGAAGCCCCGCGCCTGCTGGATGCCACCGATGCGCTGGCAGTGGCGCTATGTCATTATTACCAGGGAGGTAAGCAAGCCCGGCAAAGCAAGAGCTGGGCCGCTTTTGTGGCCGACAACCCGGAGCGGCTTAAAAAGCCATAGCTTTCTTAGTAAAGGGTATATTCGTCCAGATCGCTGTAATCGAAATCTTCCAGAAAGGCTGTAGTGAAATTACCCGACCGGAAGCGCTCGTCACGCATCAGCTTCAGATGAAACGGAATGGTGGTCTTGATACCTTCTATCACAAATTCGGACAA
>WFNR01000020.1 GCA_015488485.1 Cyclobacteriaceae bacterium
CAACAAAGCGCCAGTGCTTGCCGCGGTCGCGGGTGATGTTCATGCCCCCGTCATTACCGTCAATGATAAAGTTGGGGTCGCTGGGGTGTATCCAGAAAGCATGGTGGTCGGGGTGAATGCCGCGCAGGCGGTAGGAATCGGCCCAGCGATGGAACGACTTGCCACCATCTTCGCTTACATTGATAAAGGTAAAGATGGTATAGACCCGGTTTTCATTGACCGGATCAACGGCCAGATCGGAATAATAGAACGGCCGGTTGCCGATTTCATTGAGTTTGTCGTTCATTTTTTTCCAGGTGTAGCCTCCGTCATCAGAGCGGTAAAAGCCATTCTTTTTGGCTTCTATCAGAGCATACACACGGCTGGGGTCGGAAGGAGCTATAGCCAGCCCGATGCGCCCGAGGTCACCTTTAGGCAGGCCATCTTTGGAAGTGATTTTCTGCCAGTTTTCACCACCGTCCACAGTCAGGTAAAGGCCAGAGCCCGGGCCACCTGAGGTGAATGTCCAGGGCTTTCTGCGGTGCTCCCACATGGCAGCAATGATTTTATTGGGGTTGTGCGGGTCCATCACCATATCGGCCAGACCGGTCTTTTCGTTTACATAAAGAATTTTTTTCCAGGTTTTGCCACCATCGGTTGTTTTGTAGATACCACGCTCAGGGTGTTCGCCCCAGGAAGAACCGATAGCACCCACATACACGATATCGGAGTTGAATTTATCAATCAGGATGCGGTGGATGTTGCGCGTTTTTTGCAACCCCATCAGTTTCCAGGTTTTACCACCATCCAGGCTCTTATATAGTCCGTAGCCGCCCGTTACACTGTTGCGCGGGTTGCCCTCACCGGTGCCTACCCATATGATATCGGGGTTACGCTGGTCAATGGCGATGGCGCCAATCGATTGCACCGCCACGCTGTCGAATACCGGCTGCCAGTCGATACCCCCGCTGGTGGATTTCCACAGGCCACCCGAAGCGCTGCCGGCATACATAATCTGCGGATTGCTGCTTACCACATCAATGGCCGTAATGCGGCCACTCATGCCGGCCGGGCCAATGTTGCGTGGCTTCAGGTCTTTGAGCAACGACATATCAAGCTGCTGCGCGTAAGTGGCACCAGCTATAAACAGGAAGAAAATAAAGAATGTACGGGACAGAATTTGGTTGAGATTTTTCATTTTAAAAAAAGACAATGGTAAAACACAGCGCTAAGGTAATAAGTGCTGCGCCAGGGGGCAGGTAAAATTACATCTGCGGTTTATACCCTAAAATCTAATGTATTTTCTGGGCTAAAATACCTGGATACCGAAAAAACGATCCAGCACATTTAAGATAAAGATAATAATCAGCACCACTGGCGCCAGGTAGCTGACCGACAGGTCGATAAACTTCTCCGCCCAGGTGCCTTTGAAGTTGGGAAAGCCTTCTTCCAATTCCTGGTTGAGATTGTGCTTTTTCCATATATAAGCTGCAAAAAGGGCGATGAGGGCACCGCCAAGAGGTAACAACGAGTCGTTGGCAATATGGCCGATAAAGGTCATGTAATCGGTGGCGCTTTGCGCACCCGGGTAGGTGATAAATTGGCTCCAGAATTCGGAGGCGCCATTGGCCAGCATGGCCGGAATACTCATCAGGAAGATGAGGCCGGCAATCAACCACACGGCCAGCGGGCGCTTGAGCTTAAATTCATCCACTACATACGACACCGGCACCTCCAGCAATGATACCGTAGAGGTAAGGGCAGCAAAGGACAACAACAAAAAGAAAACCGAGCCAATGATAATGCCCAGGCCGGTACCCAGACTGGCAAAAATACCCGGCAGGGTAACGAAGATAAGGCCTGGCCCACCGGTGGGCTCCAGGCCCTGCGAGAATACAAACGGGAACATCATCAGGCCGGCTAAAAAGGCAATACCCACATCGGCCAACGTGATGATGGCGGCTGAGGTAACAATATTTTCCTGCTTACTTACATAGCTACCGTACGTGATGAGTGCGCCCATGCCCAGCGACAGGGAGAAGAAGGCTTGTCCCAATGCCCGGTAGATCACCGGTACGGTTATTTTGGAGAAATCAGGCAGCAGATAAAACTTAATGCCTTCCATAGCATGCGGCAGCGTGAAAGCATAGGCTACCAACCCCAGCATCATAATAACCAGGGCCGGCATCAATATTTTGGAGGCTCGTTCAATACCACCGGAAACACCCCGCGAAACAATAAGGGCCGTCATGAACATAAATGCCAGACCGTACCCACCGGAGCGTAGCATATCCTGGGTAAATTCGCCAAAATGCTGGCCTACATCAAAATGACCGCGTAGCATCTCCAGAAAATAGCCAAATGCCCAGCCGGCTACTACATTGTAAAAAGATAGAATCAATACCCCGGCAATGATACCCATAAGGCCCAGCCAGCGCCAATTTTTGAAACCCAATGCTTCATAAGCACCCACAGGGTTTTTTTGGGTGCGCCTGCCAATGGCAATCTCGGTTACCATTACCGGAAAGCCGAGAGCAAAGGCCAACAGTAAATAGACCAGCACAAAGGCGGCACCGCCACCCTGGCCCACTTCAAACGGAAATTTCCAGATATTACCTAAGCCTACGGCCGAGCCGGCTGCTGCGGCTATAAATCCGATCCGACTGTTAAATCCACCTCTTGCTGCCATTTCTGCGGTTGTTGATTGGTGATAATGGCGGCCAAATTATGGACATTCAGTGAATATTCAAAAATTAGTCGGTTAAAGATAGAGCTACCCCCAAATTGCCGGACAATAAATCTGTTTGCCGTATTTTTACGTACCAGTGACTTTTGTGTAAGAACGTCTAAAAGTTTTATTATGCACAGATATTTCTTCCCATTTTTGTTGTTGATAGTATTAGGTTGCCAGCAACCCATGCCGGAAAAGCCGGCTTCGCAGTCCACGGTTACCACTGACCCACTGCCCTCGTGGCGCGCTACCGCTGCCAGGCAAAGAATCCTGGACTTTGTGACTGCCGTAACCGATACGGCCAGTGCTGATTACGTGCCACCAGCCCAGCGCATTGCCACCTTCGATCATGATGGTACCCTGCTTACCGAGCAGCCGGTGTATTTTCAGTTCCGCTTTGTATTTGCCCGCCTGCGTGCCATGGCCCCGCAACATCCCCGCTGGAAACGCGACCGGCTGATACAGGCGGCCCTTGACAATGATGTGGAGAAGGTGTTTTCGTATGGCGGTCAGGGTATCAGTAAGCTGATTACCATTGCCCACTCAGGGGTTACTACCGATGAGTTTGCCCGCAGTGCCCGCAACTGGATGCGCACGGCCCGGCACCCTACCACCGGCCGGCCATACAGCGAAATGGTTTACCAACCCATGCTGGAGCTGATTGGTTATCTGCAGGCCCATCAGTTCAAGATTTTTATGGTAACCGGTGGCACCACCGACCTCATCCGCCCCTGGGTTGAGGAAGTGTATGGCATCCCCAAAGAGCATGTGATAGGCAGCCGCTATAAATTGTCGTACCGGCTTTCTGACAGCGGCAAGGCTGAGTTATGGGTAGAGCCGGCAATGGAATTTTTCAACAACGAAGAAAACAAGGCCATTGCCATCCATCAGTTTATCGGCCAGCGCCCTATCCTGGCTGTCGGCAATTCGGATGGTGATATTCAGATGCTGGAGTATGCCACCAGCGGGG
Organism: Cyclobacteriaceae bacterium; assembly: GCA_015488485.1. Taxonomy (GTDB): domain Bacteria; phylum Bacteroidota; class Bacteroidia; order Cytophagales; family Cyclobacteriaceae; genus S012-113. Next base: position 3,681 of record WFNR01000020.1, read on the forward strand.
TAGGGGAGCGTCTTGGTGTGCTCATTCATCATACGGACAGCCAGCGCGAATGGGCCTACGACCGCCAGTCGAATATCGGCCGGCTGGATAAGGGGCTGGATAAAGCCCGCCAGAACAACTGGCTGGTAGTGGATATGCAAAAAGACTGGCAGGTAGTGTACCCGTTTGAAAAGCAAGCGAAGGAGCCTGCCGGGCAGGATACACTGGTTCATTGAGCATGCCAGGAGGGTTTGAAGCTGGTAGCTCTTAGCTGATTGTTGGTAGCAGGTGGGCTTCCCCATTGGGGGGAAAGAAGGGGTGCGTTGGGAGCTGAGGTCTGATGCCAGAGGACGGAAGTCAGATAAAAGCTAAAATCTGCAATCATCAATCTGCAATCTTAACCGCAGAGTACGCAAAGGGCGCAAAGCGGGAATGCGTATATGCGGAAAAGAGGAATGCGGTTTTTAGTCCGCCTGCTGTCGGGCAGGCTTGAAGTTCGAAGCCTGCGTGCCGTAGGCAGGCTCGAAGCTCGCAGCGGGCGGAGCCTCCCCTTGAGGGGAATGAGGGGGCGCGGGGGCTGTGGACTGAGGGTTGGTGACGGATGACGGCAATATTTATAATAATCAATCTATGGTCTGTAATCTTAACCGCTAAGAGCGCTAAGGAGGCCGTGCCTTCGGCAGGCAGGAGCCAAGGGCGGAAAGTGGAAAGGCGCATATGCGGAAACGCTTTTTAGCTCATGGCTCGTAGCCTGTGTGCCATGGGCAGGCTGATAGATAGTAGTGGGCCGGCCTCCCCTTTAGGGGATAGAGGGGGCGCGCGGGGCCGAGGCCATAAGAGGAAGTCGGAGAAAGTCTAATATCTCCAATTTTAAATCTTTACCACTAAGGCACAAAGAATAAGAAACTCTCTGTGAAACTCTGTGCTCCTCTGTGTAACTCTGTGGTACAACCCGCCATAGAAACTATAATACAAAGGATGCAAAAGCAGAGATGTGCGAAAGCGATAAAGCGGGGATGCGTGTTATAAGACCGAGGTCAATAAGTGGTTGAACTCCAGATTTGTTCCTGACTGCTGCTTAGGCAGGGCGCCCGCCTGATCTCATTCGGGTAGGGGGTCTTTTTGATATGCTTGTGTTTCCTGCTATAAACCCCGGCCCGCCTGCGGCAAGGCAGGCCTGTCTGCTACAAGGCAGGCACGGAGGCCGGGGATTTCGGGAGTCTGCCTTCGAGAACCTGGCTTCGGGTGCCTCAGCCATATGCCTTCGAGAACCTGGCTTCGGGTGCCTCAGCCATATGCCTTCGAGAACCTACCTTCGAGAACCTACCTTCGAGAACCTCAGGCAGGTCAGGCAGGTCAGGTAGAACAGGCAATACAGCCAAAAAGCCAGCTTTACCAGCCACTTCGAGCTTAATCGCAAAGTACGTAAGCTGGAATGTGGAAATGCGGCTCAAGTAGCAGCTCATAGATGCCAATGGCCGGGCCGGTTATTTTGACTCGTTAAAAGAGCTTTTATTCCGCCACTTCTTCCGGTTGTGGGGCTGCTTCCTGCTTCTCTTCCAGGCGGGCATCGGTAGCCTTGGCAAACAGCCTTTTAACCGTAAGTCCTTGCACCACAATAGAGAACAGCACCACGCAGTAGGTCATTACCGTAATCAGATTTACCGTGTCTTCGGGCATCTGGCCGGTTTTGTAATACTCATAGAGCGACAGCGACAGCGCCACTGATATGCCTCCGCGCAGGCCGCTCCAGGTAAGAATACGGATGGTGTATTTGGGTACGTGTTTACCCAGCCTGTACAAACCGATAGGAATACCCACCCCAATAAAACGGGCTATCAGTACAATTACAATGGCTATGAGGGCGGCCAGTATGAAGTCCAGTTTCCAATGTATCACGATAATCTGCATACCTATCAGGATGAATAGGATGGCATTCATGGCCTCATCCATCAGGTGCCAGAACTTGTACACGTACTCACCGGCTGCATTAGCCAGCTCACTGCTGCGCCCCTGGTTACCGACAAATAATCCCATGGTTACCATAGCCAGTGGCCCCGATACATGCAGCATCTCGGCAATGCTGGCGCCACCCAGCACCATAGAGAGCGTTACCAGCACTTCTATCTCGGTATATTCGTTTTCTATTAAAAGAAGCAGCCGCAAACCCAGGTAGCCGAATAGCGCTCCCAGAGCAATACCCCCAACTACCTCTTGCCCGAACAACATGCCTACCTCCAACGGATCAACCCCACCTTCATTGCCGGCCAGCGCTATATGCAGGATGGTAAGGAATACCACTACGCCTATACCATCATTAAACAACGATTCTCCGGCAATTTGTGACTCCAGATTTTTCGATACGGCCGATTTCTTGATCATAGCTAAAACCGAAATAGGGTCGGTAGGAGAAATCAATGCACCAAACAACAGACAGTATATGAGCTCTAGCTTTATGCCAACCAGCGGCAACAGATAATACATGGCAAAGCCTACTACAAAGGTAGATATAAGTACACCCAGGGTAGCCAGTATCAGAATCACCCATTTTTCCTCCCCTAGCTTGGCCAGGTTCATTTCCAAGGCACCGGCAAAGAGTAAGAAACTGAGCATAACCTGAAAGAGCACATCCGAAAAGTCATAGCGTGTCATCATATCAGTGGCCAGCGTACGCAGGGCACTAAAAATAGCTTCCCCGAAGATGATGAATAGCGATAAGCTCAGGGCCATAATCATCATACCGATGGTAGATGGCAGTTTCAGATAGCGTTGGTTCATCAGCAGAAAAAAGGCTGCCAGAATAATCAAAATAGTGATAAAATCGAGCGGATCCATAATAGGGTTTTGGTTGGTTTTTACGGAGGATAAAGTAAACAAAAAATGTTCAGAAACCGGCATGGGTTTGCCTAAATCTTTTGCATTTTGAGGTAAAATAATTAGAAAAAAACAAAGTTATCCGTTGGGCATTTTTTGTTTGGAAACAGTGTAAATTTGCTTAAAACATACGGGGATGATAGATGACAGAAAATTAACGGTTAAGGAGAAGGCGCTGCGTATCAATTTGGACCGTTCTATATACGGTTCGTTTGCCGAGATCGGAGCCGGCCAGGAAGTGGCTGCCAATTTTTTCAGAGCCGGGGGTGCCTCCGGCACAGTAGCCAAAACCATGTCGGCCTATGATATGACCGTGAGTGACGCTATCTACGGTAAGGTGGGGCGCTACGTGTGTGAAGAGCGTTTGCTGGCCATGCTCGACAGGGAGTATGAGCTTTTGGCCTCCAGGTTGAAATTCAGAGCTAAGGATACCACCTTTTTCAGCTTTGCCAATACCATGGAGGCGATCAATTATGCCCGTACCAATCGTGGCCACGGCTGGATTGGTTTCCGCTTTCAGCTTTGCCCGGA
>WFNR01000021.1 GCA_015488485.1 Cyclobacteriaceae bacterium
GGGTTAGTGCCTAGTGTAATGGCTTGTTGGCTGGTCAGATAGCCCAAAGATCTGACCACCAGGGTGTATTCTCCGGGAACCAACTTTGCTGTTACCTTAAAATTACCATCAGCATCCGTAATAGTGCCCAAATTGGTGCCTTCAATTTGTACGGTAGCACCTATCACAGGCTGGTTGGATGACTCTTCTACCACCTTACCTGAGATGGTATAGCCACTTTGCTGTGCAAATAGCAGTTTTCCATTTAAGAGTAGCGCCAGTAAAATGGCTCCTCTCAAAAACTGCAATGGTCTTGCTTTTTTGTAAGTTTTCATCATATATAAAGTTTAGTTGAAAATATTTATAAATGCCATCTCACAAATGCCTCAATTGCTTCATATTGCGCCAGCCCCAGGGCATCGTATGCCTGGGCGGTAGCATGATTGCGGTCTTCGGCCCGCTCCCAGAACTCGCGCTTGTCGGTGCCGGGAAACATGGCCACATCTTTTTGCGATTGGTGCTTGAAAATGGCCATGCGCTTACGTAGCATATCTTTCGGGCCTATAGGCACAGCCATTTCGATATCGGCAATGCTCCATTCCTGCCAGGCACCGCGGTACAGCCATACATAGGTGTCGGCCAGCCATTTTTCGGTTTTCTTTAATCTTTTCAGCACCTCAAAAATGGCGCTCAGGCAGATACGGTGGGTGCCGTGCGGGTCGGAGAGGTCCCCGGCAGCGAAAATCTGATGAGGTTTAATCTCCTTGATCAATGCCATTGTCTGCTCGATATCGGCCTCGCCCAGCGGGTTTTTCTTGATGCCGCCTGTTTCGTAAAAAGGCAGGTTCATAAAATGGATATTGGCCTGTGGCACCTGGCATACGCGGCAGGCCGAACGCGCCTCACCCTGTCGGATAAAGGTCTTGAGCTGGCGTATGGCAGGTGGGTCTGCTTCTCCCGGCCTTTTGTTCAGGATTTGCTTTTGCATCTTCTGCAACTGCTGGTCTTGCTCCATATCACCGCCCAACTGCTCGAGGGTTTGCCGGGTAAAGTTGATATAGCGCAGTACCTCGTGGTCGAAAACGGCAATATTGCCGGATGTCTGATAAGCCACATGTACCTGATGGCCCTGATCGACCAGGCGAATGAGCGTGCCGCCCATAGAGATGACGTCATCATCGGGGTGCGGGCTGAAAATCAAAGCGGTTTTGGGGAAAGGCCGGGCTCTTTCCGGACGGGTGCTGTCGTCTGTGTTGGGCTTACCACCCGGCCACCCGGTAATGGTATGCTGCAGTTGGTTGAACACCCGCAGGTTGATTTCTTCGGCCGGGCCGTGAGCCGCCACCAGTTCGCCCATACCGTGTTCGTTGTAGTCTTCATCGGTGAGCTGCAAAATCACTTTGTTCACCTTTTCCGACAACCAGATGACCGCTTTCTTGATGAGCTTGGCGTTCCACTCGGGCTCCATGACCAGCCAGGGGGTTTTAATGCGCGTGAGCTCGGCAGCAGCCGCTTCATCCAGCACAAACTCGCAATTGGAGTGTTCCTGCAGAAAGGTAGCCGGCACCGATTCCTGGATGGGGCCTTCTACCGTTTGGCGAATAATATCGGCTTTGGCTTCACCCCAGGCCAGTAGAATAATCTTGCGGGCTGCCATGATGGTACCCACCCCCATGGTGATAGCCCGGTAAGGCACGTCTTCCACCCCGAAAAAGTCGCTGGCGGCATCCAGGCGTGTCAGCCGGTCGAGGCGCACCAGGCGCGTTTTGCTTTGCAGCGAGGAGCCCGGCTCGTTAAAACCGATATGACCGGTACGTCCGATGCCGAGTAGCTGCAGGTCGATCCCTCCGGCCTCTTCTATCTGTGCTTCATATGCCAGGCAGAAAGCCTTGATCTCTTCCGGTGCCAAGGTGCCATCCGGAATGTGTATATTGTTGGAGTCTATGTCTATGTGGTCAAATAAATGTGTGTGCATAAAGCGCACGTAGCTCTGCTGGGCCTCGGGCGCCATAGGGTAGTACTCATCCAGGTTGAAAGTGATTACATTCCTGAAGCTTAGCCCCTCCTCCTGATGCATACGCACCAGATTTTGATATACCCCAATCGGGCTGGAACCGGTTGCCAGGCCCAGCACGGCATATTCATTGCGGGCAGCTTTATCGCGTATGAGCTCGGCTATCTGCCTTGCTACGTATTCCGAGCCCAGAGCGGCATTTTCATACACCGAGGTATTTATTTTTTCAAAACGCTTTGATTCCTTGTCGAAAAAAATACCGGTTTGGGTGGTGATTTGTTCCATAAATTTACCAAATAAAATGCCTGCCATGTATGCAAAAATCCGAATTATTTGACATAAATTCGATAATTACAAGAAAAAAATTATTCTTTTGCAAGAATTATTTGCAAATGAAAATAGCAAAACGACAGGAAAAGATATTGCGGGAGGTGCAGTTGCACAACCGGGTAATGGTAAATGACCTGGCTGCCATGCTGGCGGTTTCACCCGATACCATCAGGCGCGATATCATTGCACTTGATAAAGCCGGCAAGCTCAAAAGGGTACATGGTGGCGCCCGTGCGTTGGGTTATCAGCCTTATGATTATCGTAGCGGCAATATCTATATGCGTGAGCAAAAAGTTGTGATTGCCGGCAAGGCTCTGCAAAATATTGAGTCAGGCCAGGTTATACTGATCAGTGGCGGGACTACCAATCTGGAGTTGGTGCGTATGCTGCCGGACGGTCTGGAGGCCACTTTTTTTACACCCAGCCTGCCGGTGGCCATGCAGTTGCTGGAGCACCCGGGGCTAAAGGTGATTATGCTTGGGGGAGAGCTGTCGGCCGAGGCGCAAGTGGCGGTAGGGGTGGCTACGCTCAATATGTTGTCGGAGGTACGTTTTGATGTCTGTCTTCTGGGCACCGGTTATCTGCATCCCGGGGCGGGTTTGACCGAAGTGGACTGGCAGGTGGCGCAATTGAAGAAAGCGATGATCCGGGCTTCCAGAAAAGTTATATCACTGGCGGTAGCAGAAAAGCTGAATTCAGTGCAGCGATATAAAATATGTCAGGTCAATGAAATAGATTTGCTGATTACTGACCTGGAACCCGAGCAGGATGTGTTGCAACCATACCGTCAGGCGGGCTTGAACGTGATATAGATGGCCAAACAAGGCAACAAACAGATGAAACAGATTACCGAGGCTGCTTCCGCGTACGATCGGCTGGAACAGATGAGTGTGAGGGAGTTATTGGTGAATATCAACCGTGAGGACAAAAAAGTGGCAGAAGCAGTGGAGCGGGCTATTCCGGCCATCGAGCAGTTGGTAGAGGCCATCCTGCCACGCTTTCAGTTAGGGGGGCGCCTGTTTTATATTGGTGCGGGCACCAGCGGCCGCCTGGGGGTGCTGGACGCTTCGGAGATACCGCCTACCTTCGGCATGCCCCCCGACAGGGTCATAGGCCTGATAGCCGGTGGCGATATGGCCTTGCGCACGGCAGTGGAGCATGCCGAGGACGACCCCAACGGTGCCTGGCGCGACTTGCGGGTGTATAACCCGACCGAACTGGATACGTTGGTGGGTATAGCCGCCTCGGGCACTACCCGCTATGTGGTAGGGGGTGTTAAAGAGGCTCGTCAGCATGGTTTGCTTACGGCCGGCATTACCAATAACCCCGGCTCGCCCTTGGCGCAGGTGGCTGAAATACCTATTGAAATAGAGGTAGGGCCGGAGTTTGTAACCGGCAGTACACGCATGAAAAGCGGCACCAGCCAGAAACTAACCCTCAATATGATATCCACTACGCTGATGATCAAAATGGGGCGCATCAAAGGCAATAAAATGGTGGATATGCAGCTCAACAACAAAAAGCTGGTAAACCGCGGGGTACGCTTCCTGATGGAAGAATTAGGCGTGGATGCCCAGGAAGCCGGTCGCTTACTGACCGTGTACGGCTCGGTGCGCCAGGCCCTGCAGGCCAATAAACAAAATAAGTAAAGGCTGTCACTATCCGGTAGCAACAGCCTTTCAATTGTGTTTGGAGCTGGTTATTTTAACCAGGCTTTGTACATCCACAAGGTCTTTTCCTGTTCTTCAATAAAAGTAGCCATCATATCGGCTGTGGCACCGTCTTCGGCATCTTCGGCAAACTTGCGGATGTTCTTTTGCTGCTCTACGATGGCGCTCAGGTTGTCCACCACGGTTCTGACGGCCGTTTCTCCATCGTGCACATCTTTGACAGCTGTGAGTGAAGCACGCTCCAGATAGTCGGCAAAGCTATGCAGAGGGGTATGATCGATGGTAAGAATGCGCTCGGCTACCTCATCAATCTTGACGGCTGCATCGTTATACAACTCCTCAAACTTCAGGTGCAGCTCAAAAAAGTCGCGCCCCTGAATGTTCCAGTGAAAACCACGCAGGTTTTGATAATAAATCTGGTAGTTGGCCAGCAGGCTATTCAATTCATTGGCTATTTCCTTTTGTGTATTCATTGTTTTGTTTGTTTTTGTTTGCAATGTAAAGGTAGACGGTTTAAAGATATAAATCAAATCAATATTGTTTACATATATATAGTTAATATCTATTTTATCTTTTTAGCATGAATCTCATCGAAGAAAATGTCATCGTTGGGTACGTCAAAATCGAGGCCGGTAACACGATTGTTGTTATCCACTACAAACCGTACCGTACCGAAATCGAACCAGGCATGCACCTGCTGCCAGTTGATTTTAAAAGTATTGAAATGCCAATGACTCAGGGTAGCCTGCAGGTTGGGAGCAGGCTCAAAGTTGATGGTTAGCTGATTATTGGCAAGGGTAACGATAATGTTGCCGTACATGGGGTCGTAATAGGTGCCGGCCAAATCTTGCAAGGCTACGGTGGGCCGGGTGTTGCTTACCCGGGCGGCCAGGCGTTGGGCCACTCTATCTTTTTTGTAGGCGGCTCTTTTAGCGGCTCTGGCCAGCGCTTCGGCCTGCCAGTCGCGCGGTGGCGCGCCCAGGTACTCATCTACAATATGAATGGTAAGCGGGGTGGCAATACCGGTCATGGCATTGGTGAGAACCACGATGCCCAGGCCTGCCCCGGGCAGTAAGGTTACGCGCGAGTACATGCCGTCATAACCGCCACTGTGGCTTACTACCTTATAGCCGCGGTAGTCCGACAATCCCCACCCCAGTCCGTAGCCGCTGTAGTTGCGCTGCGGCAGATAGGCACGTGCCTGCTCGCCTAGCCGGAAGTTGTTGTGGGGAGTCCACATGTCGGTTTGCACGGCTGGCGAAAACAATGTATCCTGTCCATTGATACCACGCTGCAGTTGCAGCAGCATCCAGCGAGCCATGTCTTCGGCATTGGAGATAATGCCACCGGCCGCCCCCATATTGTCCCAGTTTACCCAGGCAATGGGCTGCATGCGGCCGTTAATTTCTTTATGCGGTACCGCCACATTGTCCATTTTCTCCAGGTCTTTTACCGAAGTCACGGTGCGGGTCATTTGCAGGGGCTTAAAGAAATATTGCTGCAGGTAGTCGTGCCAACTCATGCCGCTGGCGGCCCGGAGCACTTCCCCGGCCGTGATAAACATCAGGTTGGAGTAGCCGTAGCCGGCCCGGAAGCCGTAGGCCTGCGGCACATAGCGAATATGGCGTATGACCTCGGCAGCCGTATAGTTAGATTTATACCAGATGACATCCCCGCTAAAGGTGCCCAATCCCAGGCGGTGGCACAGCAGGTCGCGTACGGTGGCCTGGTTGGAGGCGTAGTCATCATAAAGGGCAAAATCGGGCAGGTAGTCGCGCACCTTGTCATCCCAACTGAGCCGGCCCTGCCACACCAGGCGGCCCAGGGCGGCTGCTATAAAAGCTTTGGTATTGGAAGCAATGGCGAAGTTGGTGTGAGCATCTACCTTTTGCTTGCCACCGGCCTGCAGGGTACCGTAGCCCTTGGCCCAGACAATCTCGCCATCTTTGACAATAGCTACCGACATACCCGGCACGTGCCAGGCCTGCCGGGCCTTTTCAATATATTTGTCAAGTGCCTTGAGGTCGGGCTGCGCTTGTATAAACAGCGGTAGAAATATCATCAGGCACAGGAGTCGTATGGGTTTTAACCGGATAATATTGATCATGACTTCAGGTAAATTTGGTCAAACATAAATACAGCACTAAATTACAATCTTATTCCCTTCCAAAGGCAGTGGAACCTTGCGCGACCACTTATTTCTTTTTTACAAAAAACGCTACGATAGCACTCGTAACCACCCCGGCCACCGGTGCAAAAAGTAAACTCTCAATAATAAAGTTTGATAGAGAATAATAGGCTTCCGCTTCTTCCCGGCTCATTTGGTTGCTTTGCACGGCATAATTAATGGCGTTTTCAAAATAGGCCGGGCTTATCACCATTGATATCACCACCTGACTAAGGGGCGAAAGCAGGGTAACAATGGCGGTAATATACAGGCCGCTGATAAAGCCTTGCTTGTAACTCATATGGCCGCCATAATAATTGTTTCTTTTATCAATAAGAGCCAGGGCATAGACAGCCAGCGCTACCAGAATAAACAGGTTGGTGAAAAGAGGATGCTTGTCGATATGAGTGTCGTGCAGGCCGGCCAGGCGTTCGAGCGCTACCCATACAAGTTGGGCAATGATAAAGATAACCGCCCAATTGAGTTCGATTCGCAGATTTTTCATTGTTAAAAGCTTGATGGTTGTGGCATGCAATATACTTATTTATTCGGCCAAACTGGCATTTTGTGCTGTAAGGGGCTTTTGGGGTTAACGATAGCAGACTGGCGGGTTTCCCCTGATTGCCTTATTGGACTCCTGAATTACGGTAATTACCCTATTGCTGATTTCCATCTAACACATTTAGATATTGCAATGGAGTAAAAACAGCAATTTCCGCATGCCGGTAGTCTTTCACATTGCGGGTGATGATGGCCTCTATGCCGTCAACTGCCAGCGCTGATGAATATTGAATCGAGTCTTCAAAATCCTTGAAATTGCTCTGCAAAGCCCGGACAATTTCTTTTTTTGTAGTACCAATTATTTGAGTTAAACCGGTCAATTCTTCAATCACTTCAACGGCCTTGTTGTGGCCCAGAAATCGTCTTACAATATAATAAATGTTGTTTATACTAACAGCCGAAAGATATAGTCTGACAACCCCTCGTTCATTCAATTCAAACAACTCACTTGCCGGATTGGCATAAGGTTCTCTGTCAGTAAAAAAATCAATTACCACATCTGAATCAATAAATACTTTAGAGGCCATATTTTTTTGATAATTCTTCGTTGAGAATTTGTTTAGTATTCAGTTTGTCAGCGGTTTTTATGATGCCTCTCAGCCTCTGTGTTTTGGGTGATAATTGATCGGCTTTAATGGGTCGTTTGTTTGTTGTAATTAGCTTAAGGTAATTCTCAACCATTCCGGAAAGACTTTGCCCCTTTTCCTTGGCATACTTTTTGGCCACGTCAATTATTTCCTTCTCAATCGTTAATGTGAGCTTTGTATTCATTTTTTTGTTACCAAATATACGTGTTTATGTTTTAATTATAATACGTGTATAGGTTTCATCGGTTACGTACAGGCATACACGGTTATAATCCTCCTTCAGAACTGGCGGTCAGTGAATAAAATCACTAAAAAGCATAACATTTGGTGAATATATTCACTAAATGTTATATTTTTGAGAAAAAAAGCATGTATTTAAGGTATTTGGAAAAAGAGATAAAGAAGAGGCTTGGCTCCGGGAAAGCCATTATTTTAATTGGGCCCAGGCAAGTTGGCAAAACTACTTTGATCGAAACAGTGCTAAAGGGCAAAAATTATTTACTGCTGGATGGTGATGATCCGCAAACAAGGGCCTTGCTAACCGAGCCCAACACGGAGGAAATCCGCTCAATTCTTGGTAAGCACAAATATGTGTTTATTGATGAAGCGCAAAGAATACCAGGGATTGGGCTGACCATGAAAATCATTACCGATCGGTTTAAAGAAGTGCAATTATTGGCCAGCGGTTCATCTTCGTTTGATTTGTCAAATCGTATAAATGAACCACTAACCGGCCGAAAATGGGAATATCAGCTATTCCCGATTTCATGGGAAGAATACGAAGGCCATCACGGATACTTATATGCCGAACAGCAGCTTGAAAACAGGCTGTTATATGGTTTTTATCCTGATGTCCTGAACAATCCGGGCGATGAAATTAGTGTTCTTAAAAACATAGTTAACAGTTATCTATATAAGGATATTCTTGCCTTTGGCAATATTCAAAAGTCTGAAGTCCTGGAAAACCTGGTACAGGCATTGGCCTTGCAAATCGGCAATGAAGTAAATTATTCCGAACTGGCCCAGTTGGTAGGGGTGGATAAAAATACCGTAAGCAAATATATTGACATATTGCAGAAAGGATATATTATATTTAAGTTGGGTAGTTTTAGTCGTAATCTGCGAAATGAGATAAAAAAGAACAAAAAAATTTATTTCTACGACAACGGTATTCGCAATATGGTTATCGGGAATTTTAATCCGCTGGAACTAAGGGCAGATAAAGGGGCATTGTGGGAAAACTTCCTGATTGCGGAAAGGGTCAAGCAGATTGAATACAAACAAAGTCTTGCCAGAATATATTTCTGGAGAACCAGGCAACGGCAAGAAGTGGATTTTGTAGAAGAGAACAGCGGCAAGATTTACGGATATGAGTTTAAATGGGCCAGTAGAAAAATTAATAGATTGCCTAGGACATTTTTAAAAACATATCATGCTGAAAGTAAGGTCATTGATCGCAAAAACTTTAGAGAGTTTGTGATCATGTAAGGCCAATTAACCCTAGCTTCAGGTTGTATCGCCTATTTGAGAGGCTAAACATTCCTCAGTAAACCGGTAGTGTCATTTAAATTCGGTCAAACTGCTAACTCTGTCTATATTTGCCAGCTTATTATTGTGGTTAAATGGAGTTAAAAAAGAACAAGTACAGTATTCAGGGTGTGCCGGTAACCGCCATAGCCGGGGAGTTCGGTACTCCGGTGTATGTTTATGATGCCGCCAAAATCAAGAGTCAGTACGAGCGCCTGGCGGGGGCTTTTCCAGGCGTGAAGCTCAAGCTCAAATATGCCATGAAGGCGCTGGGCAATATCAGTATTGTCAAATACCTGCGCTCGCTGGGGGCCGGCCTCGATGCGGTGTCTATTCAGGAGGTGCAGATCGGGCTGCGGGCCGGCTACGACCCGAAAGAGATTATTTATACCCCCAGTTGTGTGGATTTTGCCGAGATCGAAGAGGCCATAAATCTGGGAGTTACCATCAATATCGACAATATTGCCATTCTGGAGCAGTTTGGTCACAAGTATGGCGCTTCGCTGCCGGTATGCCTGCGGCTCAACCCGCATATCATGGCGGGTGGTAACCACAAGATATCCACCGGCCATATCGATTCCAAATTCGGTATTTCCATTTTGCAGAAGCGCCACCTGCTGCGCGTGATTGATACCTACAATATCCAGGTCAACGGCCTGCATATGCATACCGGCTCCGACATCCTCGATGCCGAGGTTTTCCTGAAAGGGGCCGAAGTGCTATTCGATTTTTCCCGTGAATTTCCGACCATCGAGTTTCTCGATTTCGGCAGTGGCTTTAAGGTGCCTTATCGCGAAGGTGATATAAAGGTAGATATAGAGGCGCTGGGTAAGAAGATTTCGGCTGCCTTCAAGCAGTTTGAGCAGGACTACGGCCGGCCGGTAGAGTTGTGGTTCGAGCCGGGCAAATTTCTGGTGAGTGAGGCCGGGGTGTTATTGGTAAAAGCCAATGTGGTAAAAACCACCCCTGCTACCGTATTTGTGGGCGTAAACTCAGGCATGAATCACCTGATAAGGCCCATGCTTTACGATGCCTACCATGACATTGTGAATGTGTCGAACACCAATGGCACCAGGCGGGTTTATACCGTGGTGGGTTATATCTGCGAAACCGATACCTTTGGCTGGGACCGGCAGCTCAGTGAGGTACACGAGGGTGATATCCTGGCCATTCGCAATGCCGGAGCCTACGGCTATTCGATGGCCTCCAACTACAACGCCCGCCTGCGGCCACCCGAGGTGCTGGTGTATGAGGGCAAACCCCACCTTATTCGCGAGCGTGAAACCCTTGATGACCTGCTGCGTGGTCAGCACGAAATGGATTTTGAAGAATGAACCTGACAATCAGAGCGGGCAAGCGTGAAGACCTGCCGGCCGTGCTGGAGCTGGTGCAGGAGCTGGCCGAATATGAACGAGCTCCTGATGAGGTGGAAAATACCGTAGAGCGTATGGCAACTGATGCCTTTGGGCCGCAGCCGGTCTTCGGCTTTTTGGTGGCCGAAAAGGACGGCCGCATTGTGGGTACTGCCATTTATTATACCAAATATTCCACCTGGAAAGGCCGCAAGCTGCATCTGGAAGACCTGATCGTAACCCGGCAGGAGCGCGGCCGCAAAATAGGCAAAGCTTTGTTTGAAGCCTGCCTGCAGTTAGCCAAAAAGGGGGGCTATCATTCGCTTACCTGGCAGGTGCTCAACTGGAACGAGCCGGCCATTAACTTTTACAAAAAATACCCGGTAACCTTTGATGACGAGTGGATTGACTGCAGTCTGAAGCCCGAGTAGAGAACACTACTGCTGCAGCTGCCAGTCGAGCCCGAAAATAAATTCTTCAACCGCCTGCTCCAGCTCTTTAAGGCGCTGCGGTGCTCCGTAATAATCAGTGACTTTGCTATTTTGCCGGCCGTTGTCGTAGTACAGATATACGGTAGGGCGGTCCTCGATATTGGCCGAGTACACATTGGCGAATTTAAAATAATCGGCCGCTTCAAATAAATTGCCCAGGCTGTCGAGCTGTGCTTTGCTCAGGGTGGTTTCGTACTCACCGATGAGGTCCACATACTTACGTCCCGTAAAAGTAGCCCGCCCATCAGGGTAGGCCTTAAATGCATAAGACGGGCAGGTACCGAAGCATTCGGTTTTTTCAAACATCACGATGGGCGGCAGGTCGGATTTTGATTGCAGGGCAGATTTGCAACCTACCAGGCTCAAAATCAGTAAAATAAACAAAGTATATTGCTTGATTATGACTTGCATGGCAAATATTTTAGGCTAAAATAGGAAGATTTTGTTATATGATATCACTAAATGCTATTACATTAGCGAATTAATTAACTATACGTCTATGAGGAAATCAATACCCCTTATTTTGTTACTACTGGTTGTTTGCTTAAATAGTTGGCTACCTGCTTGGGCACAGTCAATGCGTGGAGTTGAATTATTGGAAAACAAAAGACCTTTTACAATAATTGATTATGCCAGTGATAAGGTGTCGCGAACCTTTGTGCCACTTAGAAAAGCCTTTAACAGCAGACTGGCAGCCGGCAGGCTGTCTGCCTCGCAAGCGGTAATTGAAGTTGAGTATATCAATTTTACGGATGAGCAAAGAACGGCCTTTCAATATGCAGTAGATATATGGGCCACGTTACTCAGCTCTCCGGTGCCGATAAGGATTAGAGCGGAGATGAAATCGTTGGACCAAGGGGTGTTGGGGCAGACTGGTGTTACTGCTTTGTATGCCAATTTTCCCAATGCGCAGAAAATCAACACTTATTATGTTGTTGCCATGGCTGAAAAAATAGCTGGCAAAGATTTAAATGGTCCGGACAATCCTGACATAGTAATGTCATTCAATACGCAGTTTGACTGGTATTTTGGGTTAGATGGCAATGTGCCTAATGATAAATATGATTTTGTATCAGTAATTTTACATGAAATTGGTCATGGGTTAGGATTCTTTGATGGATTTAGTAGATCTGATGATGGCAATGGTTTTTTTTCGAGCGGGGCCCCGGTGGTATATGACAGACATATAGAAACAAATGACGGGACAAATTTGGTGGACAATTATGAAAATAATTCAGCAGAGTTGGGAGCTGTTTTAGTAGGGGGTGAAGGCAAACTTAATTTTAGTAGTTTTAGTTTTCCGGCTGCAGCTGATAGACCTGTGTTATATACACCTGTCCAGTGGAGCCCGGGCTCCAGCATCGCTCATTTGGATGAGTCGACATATTCTCCCGGAAATGCAAATTCCTTGATGTCTCCGCAGTTCGACAGGGGCGAAGCTATTCACGACCCGGGTCTGGCGCTTGAAATGATGGCCGATATGGGGTGGGTGTCTATGACGATGGATCATAATGTTTTATTGGATTCTGAAGATTCAATTACAGACAGGGAAGTATTGGTGAGAGCGTATGGCGATAGTTCCATTGTTAACAATGGTGTATCGCTACACTATACTTATTCTGATTTCAGTAATGAACAAGTGATTGAAATGCTTCCTACAGCCAATGTCAATGAATATTCTGCTATCATACCTGCAACTGGAAAGGAAGAAGTTGTAAAGTATTTTATATCAGTTGCTACTCAGGGAGGCCAGGAGTTCACAAGCCCCGGAGAAGCGCCTAAACATTATTGGGATTTCTCTATGGCAAAAGATACTATTGCTCCTACAATTACTCATAATGAGGCAAAGATTTTATTAACCAGAGATCCACAAATTGAACTTTCGGCAATTGCCAGTGATAACATTGGTTTGGATGACCTGATTCTCGAATACAGAGTGAATGGTGGTACTACTGTATCGTTAGTTGTGCAGCCTGCCAGCAAAGACACTTTAGGCAATGATGTTGTCTCGAATTTCGATTGGAAATGGGATTTGGCAGGAGAAAACCTTGTAGCAGGAGATAATCTCGAATACCGACTTGTTATTTCGGATATTGCCGGTACACCTAATACCACATATTTGCCAGAAACAGGTTTTTATCAAGTTACGGTGGTTGAACTAAACCCGGTCGCCTATAATTACATTAATGACTTTAATGACAATAATGACGCAGATTTTATTGGGAACGGTTTTAGAATAGGCATGGAAAATGGCTTTGCGAATGGTGCTATTCATTCGGATCATCCTTATCGTGTAGAAGATGGCAAATCGGCAGCTGATACATTAACGTTGATCTACATGCTTAAAACTCCCATAAGAGTGGCTAGTGTAAACACCAGGATGTCTTTTGATGAAGTTGTTTTGATTGAGCCTGGTGACAACGGAACGGTTTTTGGCGATGATCATTTCTGGGATTATGTGATTGTTGAAGCATCCAAAGATTTGGGACGCACCTGGAGGCCGGTTGCAGATGGCTATGATTCACGCCAGCAGCAAATTTGGCTGGATAAATGGGAAAGCGAGAAAGCTGCAAACGGAAATTCCAACGCGGTTGGTACAGATAGCCTTTATGTCTATAAGGAAATAGATATTACTGCCAATGGTAACTTTAATGCTGGTGATACACTTTTATTTAGGTTTAGGATATATATTGATCCTTTGGCACATGGTTGGGGTTGGGCTATAGATAACTTGAAAATACAAATAGATGATACTCCTCCGCTCATTCAGCATATACCGCCAAGTTATCTTTCAGTAGATGATACCAATACATCCCTTGTGGCTAGAATTACAGATAATGCTATTTTGGATTCTGTAGTTTATGAGATTAGGTTTAATGAAAGTGTAGATTATTTTAGTTTCTCTGGTGATTCTTCTATATATCAGTTGGATGTAACTTTCGGGACGCCTATCTCTAACTCTGATGTATTTAAATACAGGATTATTGCTACTGATAGTGCCGATACGCCCAATACTGCTTATCTTCCGGCTTCCGGTTATTTTGAAATACCGGTTGTTGAGTTGGCAGAAGTACGGGATATGTATGTCAATGATTTTGACACTCCTACCCAGGACTTTTTCAGTACTAGTTTCTCGGTTGTCAAGCCGGATAGCTTCGATACTCCTGGCTTAATGACTTTTAGCCCTTATATTGATTCGCCAATTGATACATCCAGGATTTACGCCTTACTTAAGTATCCAATCAGAATCAGCGATGGCTCGTCTTATATGCAGTTTGATGAAATTGTTTTAACCGAACCATGGAGTGATGTGGTGGTGGTAGAGGCATCGAAAGATAACGGGCAAAGCTGGCTGCCGCTTGTCTTGCCCTATCATGCAGAAGATCAAAATGTTTGGAGAAACACATTTAACTATAAAGATGACGAAGGCAATTCGCTGGGTGTTGGCAGGCCAGATTTACTTAGGAAAAGGCTGATAAATTTGAAAGAAGATGGCATGTTGAATAGTGGAGATGAAGTGTTATTACGCTTTAGCATGACTATTACGGATTCTATCCATGGTTGGGGCTGGTTTATCGATAACCTGGAAATACAAGGGCCGGTTACCAGCCTGGCTGACGAGCAGCCTGATTTAGATCTGACTTTATATCCCAATCCGGCCAGTGGTTTTGTGCAGCTCAGGGCCCGGGCCGATGGGCAGTCTGCTACCATCACC
This sequence comes from Cyclobacteriaceae bacterium, assembly GCA_015488485.1. Classification (GTDB taxonomy): domain Bacteria; phylum Bacteroidota; class Bacteroidia; order Cytophagales; family Cyclobacteriaceae; genus S012-113. The sequence continues at coordinate 14,394 of WFNR01000021.1, forward strand.
CTTACCGATATGGCCGGCCGCAGGCTGTTGAGCCGCCAGGAGCCGGTGGTCAACAACAGCCTGCTGGCCACCCTGCCGTTGAACGGCCTGCGTCAAGGGCTGTATCTGGTTACGGTAACGGCCGGAGGGGCTACCCAAACCAAAAGACTGCTGGTTGAGTAGCCACGATCTACCGGTAATCACCCGGCAGCAGTTGGCCCTGCATAACGGCACCGACAAACCGGCTGTATGGGTAGCCTGCCGGGGGCTGGTATATGATGTTACTGCTTCGAGGCTGTGGCGTGAGGGTCGTCATTATGAGCACTGGGCCGGCCAGGACCTGACCGATGAACTGTCGGAGGCACCGCACACTGCCGATAAGTTGGACAGGTTCCGGGTTGTGGCTATATTAGCCGCATCATGATAGTACTTGCCGATAGTGGTTCTACCAAGACTGCCTGGCTGCTGCTCGATAACGGAGAAGTAGTGGCCGAGGCTACCTCCAAAGGGTTGAATCCCCATCATATTGCCCAAGACGATTTTGTGCAGATTGTAGAACAGGCCGGTATTACCGGCTGGCCGGTAAATAAGGTGGCACAAGTATATTTTTATGGGGCCGGCAATAACAATGAAGGCGCCCAAGCCACTGTCAGCGCCTGGCTCAACAGTATTTTCGAGCAAGCTGTCATTCAGGTGCACAGTGATCTGCTGGGGGCGGCCCGTGCCCTGCTGGGCAGGCAAGTCGGTATTGCCGGCATTCTGGGTACCGGGGCCAACAGCGGCTATTACGATGGCCGGGGCATTCAACAGCAGGTGCCACCCCTGGGGTATCTGCTGGGCGATGAAGGCAGTGGTTTTGCCCTCGGCCGCTTACTGATAAAGGCTTTCTTGCGTAAGGAGCTTCCGGAAAATCTACAGCAGGCTTTCCGCAACTGGTATCCCGGTTATGAAGAGCTGCCGGCTGCTATTTATGCCAGCACAACCCCGGCTGCCATGCTGGCTGCTTTTGTGCCCTTTCTGTACGAGCACCGCGAAGATGACTATATCCGGCAATTGCTTGTCGGTGAATTTGACCGTTATTTTGCGCTGCTTGGGGCTTACCCGACCGGGCTGCCGGTAGCGCTGGTAGGATCTGTGGCCTGGCATTTCCGTGACGAAGTGGAACAAGCCGCCCGGCAACATGATCGGCATATATGGCAAATAGAAAAATCGCCCTTGCCCGGACTGCAGCGCTATCATACTACCGGCTAAGAGCCGCCATTTCTCCTATATAAATTGCATTTTTCTTCATTAATCTTCCACAGGGACATTGAGGCCCCCAACGGCCTTGCGGGACGGGCGGTACAGGCTGGCGGGCGAAGGAGCTAAGCCGTCAGGTATAGAATCTGCCTGATTGCGTACCACAGCGTGTGAGACCTACTTTTCCCCCTCAGTGTCTCCGCAGGGACACTGAGGAATGTCTCCGCCAGGCCGCTGATGATTCAATGCAAGAGCTTGCAATTTCCGTAAATATTCTCTAACATCGTTAATTCAAAGCTCCAACCATGCCTGCAAGCGTTATTAAAATCACCAAACGAATGGCAGCCGGCCTTGCTCACAATCAGCGTCCTTACAGAGACGCTGATTGGAAGCAGCTTTTCTTTTACAAATTACATCAATTGCTTGATACAAGCCCGGCTCTCAACGTCAGCGTTCCTACGGAGACGCTGACAGGACACAATGTTTTCATAAGGGCCGCTGATGCTTCTTCCTCTCTTTCCCCATCAACGTCACCGCAGGGACGTTGATGAAAAAATGTAGGCTTGCTCCTATGACGCTACCAAACTAAGCGCCCATAGCCGTCAGCTCTTCCTTAACAAATTGCATCAATTCCTTGATATAAGCCTGGCTGAAATCAAAACGAATGCCGGCCGTGCGGTAGATTTCCGGTATGGTGGTCGTATAGCCTAGCGCCAGGGCATTTTTGTAAGCGGCCAGCGCCTGCTGTGGGTTTTCTTTGTAATTCTTCCAGACGGCTATCGCGCCCAACTGTGCCATGCCGTATTCGATGTAGTAAAAAGGCACTTCGTACAGGTGCAACTGCTTTTGCCACAGGTAGCTCTTGTTTAGCTCCAGGCCTTGCCAATCGGTTATGTTGTCGGCAAAGCGACTGTATATCTCCTCCCAGGCCTGCAGGCGTTCGGCAGCGCTGTGCTGGGGATTTTCATACAGCCAATGCTGGAATTTATCAATGGTAGCCACCCAGGGCAGGGTTTCGATAATCTGCTCCAGATGCTCCTGGCGGGCCCGTTGCAGGTTTTCTTTTTCAGCGAAATAGGTATCCCAGTTATCGAAGGTGAGTAGTTCCATGCTCATGCTGGCCAGCTCGGCCACCTCGGAGGGCGTGCTTTTAAATTCGTTCAGCTCCAGCTTATCGCACAAAAAAGCATGCACGGCATGACCGCCTTCGTGCATCAGCGTTACCATATCGCGCAGGGTGGAGGTGGCATTCATAAAGATAAAGGGCACCCCGCTCTCGGCCAGCGGGTAGTTGTAGCCGCCCGGGGCCTTGCCCTTGCGCGACTCCAAATCCAGGCGCCCCATCTTATCCATGGTTTGCAGGCATTCACCGAAATAGGGGTCGGTGCGCTCAAAGGTAACGATGCCCTTGTTGAGCAGGTCGCGGCCGCCATCGAAGGCCTTGAGCGGTGGCCGCCCTTCGGGGTCAACGGCCAGATCCCAGGGGCGCAGGCGCTCTACGCCCAGTTTTTCCTTACGCTGGCGTGCCAGTTCGTTAAGCAGCGGCACCACTTCGGTGGCTACCGCTTCGTGAAAGTCAAAGCAATCCTGCGGGGTGTAATCAAAGCGCCCCATGGCCTTGAACATGTAATCGCGGTAATTGGCAAAGCCGGCATTTACGGCCACCTGATGGCGCAGCCTGATCAATTCGCCAAACAGCTCATCGAGGCGCTGGCGGTCCACCAGCCTGCGGGCGCTGATTTTGGCATATACCTCTTCGCGCCACTGGCGGTCGGTACTTTGCAGCTCTACGGCCGCCTGTTGCAGGGTTTTTTCTTCGCCCTTCAGGGTCACGGTCATGGCGCCTGCTATACGCCCGTACTCCTGGGCCTTGGTTTGCAATTCGGTTTGCAGGGGTATGTTCTCTTCGCGAAAGATGTCTATTTCTTTCTTCAGCTCGCGAATCATAATATCGTAGCCGCGTAGGTGAGCCACCTCGTCCAGGTAGGGGCAGGCTACCGCCTTGCGGTTGAGCTTGTCGCTGTAGGGGGCTATCTGCGGCTGTATTTCCCGGACAAAATAGTTAAAGTCTTCGCGCAGCTTGTCATCGGTGGTATCGCAGGTCATTTTGATATAGCGCCAGGCACCATCCTCCGAAATGACCGCTTCCAGCTCGCTGCGGTGCCTGAACCAGGTAAGCAGGTCGTCCTTGCTGTTGAGCGGCCGCGCCAGCAGCTCGTCATAGTAGGGCTGCAGGCTGGCCCAGTCGGTTACTTTAAAGTCTTTGTCCAAAAAAATTCTTTCCATTGCCGGAAATGGGTTAAGGATTACTGTTTGTTCTTAAAAAGAAGTGCGCGCCTAGCCGATTTCGATTTTCACATCATCGGTAAGCGGGTGGCTCACGCAGGGCAGCACATAGCCGGCCTTGATCTCGGCTTCGCTGAGGCCCTCCATCTCGTCCATCTTCACCTGGCCCGACAGGCACTTGCCGCGGCAGGCAGTACACAGGCCGCTCTGGCAGGAAAACGGCAGGTCAAGGCCGGCATCGAGGCCGGCATCCAGAATATACTTGTCGGGTGGTACGGTAACCACATGCTCTTCGCCTTCGAAGATAAGCGTTACCTCGCGGGTGGTTATTTCTCCTGCGGCAGCCGGCTCTTCCTGGTCTTTTTTTATGGTGCCGGCCACAAAGCTCTCTTTGAAAATCCGCTCCTTCGGTATGCCCATCTGGTCAAGCAGGGTCTCCACATTATTCATCATACCCTCGGGGCCGCACATCAGGTAGGTGGTTTTGTCATGCCCCCAATCGGGTATGCGCTCAAAGAGCCTGGTAAGCAGCTCGTGGTTGAGCAGGCCCGAGGGGCCCTGCCATTCCAGGGGTGCCTCATCGAGGATATGTATTACATGCAGCCGCCCTTCGTACTTCTCCTCCAGTTCCTGCAGGGCATCTTTAAAAATAATTGAGTTGATATTGCGGTTGGCATAGATAAGCGAAACAATGCTCTCGGGCTCGGCATGCAAGATAGACTTGATGATCGACATCATGGGGGTGATGCCGCTGCCCCCGGCAAACATCACCAGGTGGCGCTTGTTGTCGGGCTTAAATTCGGTGGTAAAGGTGCCCATCGGCTCCATCACCTGTATATGGTCGCCCGGCTTCAGGTTGTCGTTAAGCCAGTTCGACATCAGGCCGCCTTTTACGCGCTTTACGGTTACGGCAATATCTTTATCCACAAAAGGCGAAGTGCACATGGAGTAGGCCCGCCTTACCGATTCACCGTTGATATCGGCTATCAGGGTAAGAAACTGCCCCGATTTATATTCAATAGGCGGTTGCGGCTGCTCAAACACAAACGTTTTGGCCTCGGGTATCTCTTCAATTACTTCTTTTACGCGCAGGTTGTAATAGCGCGGCTTGCCGCTATCGTCTTGCTCTTTTTTCTTTTTTTTAAAAAAGCCAAATGCCATCTTCCTTTTCTTTTTTAAATATTAAACCAATACGACAACTTAACTACCAGCGCCCTGTTTTTGGCGGTAAAATCATTGGGATAGTAGTTGTCGGTGTACACGATAAACAGATCGGAAACCGGTGCAAAGCGCCATTGCAGGCGAGCGTTGATATTGACGTTGTCGATCTGCTCATTGTACTGCACAAAGGTAGTAAGGAAAAGGCTATTAGTGAAGGTTACGTCCAGGCGCGGGCCGATGAGCCAGAAGCGGGTGCTGTTGTGCGGGGCCGGCAAGCGTACATCGTTGTAGGCAGCCGAGACGAAAATACTGCCGTAAGGCCTGAATTTATAGCCTCCGTTAGCGATGAAAGTGAATTTGTTGCCATTGTAAAACCCGCCATACTGGCCGGTTAGCTCGTAGCTTAGTGCCTTGCGGCCGTCCGATTTAAAACTGATTTCTCCGGTGTACCAGTTGTAGTCGCTGCCGGCCGGTAGCGGTATACCACCGCTGCGGGTGGGGTCGAAATCAAAGAAAAGCAACGTATAATTCTGGCGCCCTGCTACTTTAAAGACGCTGGTATTGACAAAAGCAATCTCCATATTTAACTCCGATTCGGTATCGGCCAGCTCTCCGGTAGTTTTCAGGGTAAAAAAGGCTTTCATGCCGGGTTTTATGGTCACAATCGACTCTTTTTTGGGGTAAATGATGTAATTGGAGTTGAAAGTACCGATGCCGAGCGTGCCTTTGCGCGGCACAAAGCCTACCTCGGCATTATAGCCATCGCCTATGTAGTTGTGGGCGTAGTTGATTGTCCAGTGGCGGCTCTGATAACCGACAAATAGCCCCTGGGCAAAGGATTTGTCCTTTACTTGCGGATCGAACGAGCCATGCAGATAGAAATTGGCCCGCCAGGTGTTGTCCAGGCTGGCGAAATTAAAATCGATCCCGGCTACCCGGTTGTAGGCCGATGTGGAGAGGGTGGTATCGGCCGGGTTGTAGTTTACCGCCTGGCGGTTGACGAAGATAGCTCCGATGTTGGAGCGCGTCCAGAGCTGGCGTTGTACCACGGCTGCCGTATAGTTCTGGCCGGGCATGTTGTAGCCGTTGTTGGGGTTTTCAGCTCCCGGCAGCAAGGTGCCGCTGGCTTGCCTGGTTTGCATGTTCATCAGGCCCAGGCGCCAGTCTTTGTTTATTTTACCACTCAGGCGGGCGCCAAACAAAATCGGCACCTGCACGCTGTTGCCACTGGTATCCTGGGTAATACCGATACGCCTGCTGAAGAAAGGGCGTGAGGGCGGAAAGCCCGATTTGCCGAACAGGTCGCTGTTTTCGAGAAAAAACTGCCTTTTTTCCGGGAAAAAGAGCTCGAAACGCTCCAGGTTAACCAATTGCTGATCTACCTCTACCTGCGAGAAGTCGGGGTTCACCGTCAGGTCGAGGTTGAGCGATGAGGTAACGCCCACTTTGGCATCGAAGCCCATGTTACCATCCAGCTTACCCAGCTCGCCAGCCTCATAGTCGCTGCTGGTTTGGCCCAGCACATAGGGTATCACGGCCAGGTTCATGCGCGGGGGCGGAGGCGGGCTAAGCCACTTCAGCTTACCGGCAAAGGCCAGGTTGTTGGTGCGGTATTGTTGCGGTACGGCCGTCCAGGCCGAGCGCTGGTTGTTTTTTACATCGTTGCGCAAAAACTGAATGTTCCAGTTGGTCAGGTTTTCTTTGTAGCGCAGCGTTTTAAAAGGAATGGCGATCTCGGCCACCCATTTGTCCTCGTAGTTGGTCACCCTCGAGTACCATTTGTTGTCCCAGTCGGCACTGATTTCCTCGCTATTGATGATCAGCCCTTCGCGCTGGGCATTGTAGGGCGACAGGCTGAAATTGAAGCCGTTGGTGCGGTCATCAAACGGGTCGATGTAGATGCTGACATTCTCGGTGCTGCGCCAGTCCCAGTCGCGCTTGAGCGACTCCACGATGTAGCGCCCCGGAGTAGGGTCGTAGGCGATGATGCCGAAGTAAAGAAAGTTGTCATCAAAGGTTGCCCTGACTTCGGTTTGCGAGATGGGAAAGTCGTTATCCACCGGGTAGGCCAGGTAAAAATCCTTGGCGACATCGGCCTTTTGCCAGTCAGCTTCGTCCAGGATGCCGTCAAGCTTGATTTTGCCGGTGGCTTTGGCTATTTTAAGGGTGACTTCGCGGGGCGGATTCTGCCCGTGTACTGGCAGGTACAGCAGGCTGGCAATAAGTAGAAAAGCGGTCTTTTTCAGCATAGTGATAAATACCCGGCAAAGGTAACAATATCGCCAGGCAGGATAGTTCCGCTTATCAAATTTCAGTAATTTTGCCTGCTCAAACTCCTCTGTCTATGAGCAAACATGCCTTACTGGCCATTTCACCTGTTGACGGCCGCTATGCCGCTCAAACAGCACCCCTGGTAGCTTATTTTTCGGAATACGCCTTGATGCGCTATCGCCTGCGCGTGGAGGTCGAGTATCTGATAGCCCTGGCCGAGCTGCCGCTGCCCGGCCTGGTGTTGGGCGAAAAGCATTTTGATGAGTTGCGGGCGCTTTATCGTGATTTTACCGAAAGCGATGCGCAGCGTATCAAGGAGATAGAGCAGGTTACCAACCATGATGTAAAGGCGGTGGAGTATTTTATCAAGGAGCGCCTCGACAAGCTGGGCCTGGCCGATATCAAGGAGTTCGTGCATTTCGGGCTTACATCGCAGGATGTCAACAATACGGCCATACCGCTGCTGTTGCAGGAGGCCATGGCGGAGGTTATCCGGCCTTTGCTGGATGATACCCAAAAGCAATTAACGGCCCTGGCCGCTGCCTGGCAGGAGGTGCCCATGCTGGCGCGCACGCATGGCCAGCCGGCATCGCCCACCCGCCTGGGCAAGGAGGTGGCGGTATTTGCTGCCCGCCTCCAAAACCAACTGGCTATGCTGGCTGAGGTGCCCTTTGCAGCCAAATTTGGCGGGGCCACGGGCAATATGAATGCCCATTATGCCGCCTACCCCGATATCGACTGGCACGATTTCGCGTTTCGCTTTTTGCTCGACAGGTTCAACCTCGACCGCAGCTACCCCACCACCCAGATTGACCATTATGATTACCTGGCGGCTTTTTTCGATAACCTAAAGCGCATCAATACCATTCTGATAGACCTGGCGCGGGATATGTGGCAGTACATCTCGTTGGGCTATTTCAAGCAGCAGATCAAAGAGGGGGAGGTGGGCTCATCGGCCATGCCGCACAAGGTAAACCCGATTGACTTTGAAAATGCCGAGGGCAACCTGGGGCTGGCTAATGCCTTGTATGAGCACCTGGCCGCCAAGCTGCCGGTCTCGCGTCTGCAGCGCGACCTGACCGATTCCACCGTATTGCGCAATGTGGGCGTACCGCTGGCGCACAGCCTCATAGCCCTGCGCTCGCTGCACAAGGGCCTGGCCAGGTTGGAGCTGCACCGCGAGGCTATTGAGGCCGACCTGGAGGCCAATTGGGCGGTGGTGGCCGAGGGTATCCAGAATATCCTGCGCAGAGAGGGCTACCCGCAGCCGTATGAAGCCCTGAAAGGACTTACCCGCACCAATGAGGCCGTCAACCGCCAGACCATCCGGGCCTTTATCGATAGCCTGGATGTTTCGGAAGCGGTAAAAGAAGAATTGCGCCAGTTGAGCCCGTTTAATTATTTGGGTAAATAAGGTAGTGATTTATTACAGGTAGGTGGCGTAATTGGACAAGCATTACTTGGCTGAACTAACTGAGTTGGCTGATCTGGCTGTCCTGCCTGAACTGCCTGTACTGGCTGAGGTTCTCGAAGCCAGGTTCTCGAAGCCAGGTTCTCGAAGCCAGGTTCTCGAAGCCAGGTTCTCGAAGGTAGGTTCTCGAAGGCTACTGGCTGAGGCACTCGAAGCCAGGTTCTCGAAGGTAGCCCCCCATTAAGAAAAGTCCGAAATCCCCGGACTTGTTCCGGGGTCTTTTTCTCATACACCATTGAATCAATATTTCTTAGAGATATTCTTGTAGAAATTTTCAAATAAATACGAATAGGAGTAACTTTTACCTGTGTCAAAGAGATATTTTATTTATATCCTTACCAATAAAAACCACACGGTGTTATATACTGGCTTTACCGATGATTTGGCTAAACGAATATTAGGTCATCGTTCTAAAATATTTAAAGGATTTACCCAAAAGTATAATATTGTGAAATTGCTGTACTATGAGGAATACTCTGACAAAGGGGTAGCCTTGTATCGCGAACAGCAATTAAAAAGATACAGAAGAAAATGGAAGGAGAATTTGATTGATAGTATGAACCCTGAGTGGAGGGATTTGGCAGAAGATTTTGATTTAGAACTATAGTTATATCATCTTGCATAAAAGCATTTCATGTAATTAAAAGGGTTATACCGACTTGCTCCGATTAACACTCTCATTTAATGGAAAATATCTCATATAGAATTCACAGACCCCGGCACGGAGGCCGGGGATCACTTGCATTTATTTGGCAGGTGAGAACTGAGGCAGAGGATCACTCTCTTTGCTAGGAGATGAAATATATTTCTAAGAGTTTAGCTGTAAAGTTTTAATTATGTCAAAAAATCAAAAAGACTGAAATCCCCGGATTTGTTCCTGTCTGCCAGGCAGGCCGCCTGCCTGAACGGAACGGGCAGGGGGTCTGTAATAGGAAGCACAGGCATAACAAAGAGCCCCCGGCCTGTCTGCGACAAGGCAGGCACGGAGGCTGGGGATCAC
>WFNR01000022.1 GCA_015488485.1 Cyclobacteriaceae bacterium
AGTGAGCCGCCTGCTTGCACGCCAATACCATAGCCACCGCTTTTGTTAATGGCACTATTAGTGATGGTAAAAATGCCACTGGCGCTTACTTCAATATTCGCTTTGCGATTGCCGCCATCAAAACCTTTTTCTCCACCGTTGGCAATGCTTACAAAGTCCATTGTGTTGGCGGTATTATTGGATGTATATCTGAGGCCTCGCCAATAGCCGGTAACATCCTGCTCCCCTTTAAAGACGATCATGTTGTTGCTGGTGCCCTGGGCCTGCAATGAGCCACTAATCGTGATGCCGCTACCGGGCTGACCTAAAAATACAGCTCCTGCTTCCACAACAATTGCTGAACCTATTTCTTCCCGATTATCAGCCAGGCGGTAAGGCACATTAAGGGCCTGCCAGGTGGCATCTATTGTGGTGGTGCTGTTGCTCCAATAAGAGTCGATATAATCTTTGCTATTACCACTGTAGTCGGAGCCGCTGTCGAAATAATGATAATGATTAAGGCGGGTCATAACCGGGTAATCGTTGCCGGTAAGTGTATTGTTGGCAAAGCCGCTGAGGGTTGACTCCAGATCACGGGTGTACAGGCCATACCCCTGGGCATTTTTAGATATTGAATTTGTCATCACTAAACGCCCGGCATCTTCCACCATAATATTGGTTTTTAAATTGGCCCCGTCAAAACCTTGCTCGCCTCCGTTGGCAATGCTTACATAGGTGAGTTCATTCATCGTGTTGTTTGACTCGAAACGCAGGCCGCGCCAATAACCCTTGATATCTTGCTCGCCCCTGAATACAATCATTTCATTGGCCGTGCCCACGGCATTCAGGGAGCCATTTGCTGTAATCCAAATGCCACTGCCGCTTTGTCCAATAAACTCCGCCCCGGGCTCTATGGTAATGGCAGAACTGATTTTTTCTATGTTGGGGGCCAGCCTGTAGGGCACATTCAAGGCACGCCAGGTCACATCCTGAGAGGTTTCGGTATTACTCCAGTCCGCATCGATAAAATCTTTGGTATTGCCGGTGTAGTCGCTGTTGCTATCGAAATATTGATAATGGTTAATCAGCGCATTGGCCGGCATGTTATTGCGGGTTATAACATTGTTGGCAAAGCCTACCAGTGCAGAGTTCAGGTTACGTACATAAAGACCATAGTCGGCACTGTTGCGTAGCAGCGTATTGGTCATTACCAGGCGGCCGGCATCTTCCACCATTACATTGGCTTTCAGGTTGGCACCATCGAACCCACTACTGCCGCCATAAGACACACGGCAATAGCTTAAAGTATTGCCGGTATTGTTTGATTGAAAATCAAGACCGGCCCAGTAGCCGGTTGTTTCCTGCTCGCCTGTGAAAATTACCGAGTCACTGGCTGTGCCAGTAGCATTCATTGCGCCATTTACCGTAACGCGTATTCCTTTGTCGCTGGCAAAAATGATCATTACCCCTGGCTCTACAGTCAGGTTGGCGTCAACTACAAGATCACTTTTACTCACATAATAATCGGGCATGTTGGCATCGGCCACAATATTCGCCAAAGTAGAATCTGCGCTGATGGTGCCATATATTTCTACCGGACCGCTGGCAGCATTTACCTCTATTAAAGCTTCATCGGTAGCAGCAGTACCGGTGGCTGTATGGGTAGCCGTCAGCAAAGCGGTGTAGCTGCCTGCTACATCCGGCACAAACTCCAACAGGGTCCCGGACGATTCAAAACCATTAAAATTGCTGCCGGCTGGTACTGCTGTAAGCTTCCATACCATTGTCAGCGATCCGCCATCTGAGGCACTTCCCGAACCTTGAATTGAAACTTTTTCGCCAAGATCTATTACCTGGTCATCCCCTGCACTGGCGGTAACAATAATTGCCGGCACCACCTCTTTTTTCTTGCAGCCGGCCAAACCAATGCCCAGCCCAACCGCTAGCATTATTAGCCAATTGCTGTAACTTCTTTTTCTTAACATAATTCCGATTTTTAAAGATTTGTGTTTTTTAAATAGCTAAGGTGGGTCGCTTTTATGGCAGCCGCAATCGGGAATTTTCCTTGCTACACATCAGGGTTTTCCCTGATAATAAGGCACTTTTGTAATATGCGCTTGTGTTTTGGGAGTGTGTTATTGCTTTTTTGGGGAACTCTCACCCTATCACAAACCTATGCTCAACACAACAACCTACCCTTGGCGGCAGGCAAAAAACTCGATTCTTTACTCGAAACCGCCTATTTTGAGGCCGGCAGTAAAAAACAGGCTAAGGCAGCCCTGCAAGCGCTGCAAGAGGCCAAAAAATTGGCTCATCAATACAATTATCCGGCCGGGCTGGCACGTGCTTTAACACTCGAAGGAGCTGCCCTTACAGAATTAGGGTATATAGATGAAGCTATTGATACCTTATTATATGCCGACTCCCTTTACCATGTACTGGCAGATACTAAAGGACAAAGCCAGGCACTTTTTTCACTGGGCGATGCCTATACCAACAAATTGGCTTATGCCGAAGCACTGCGATATTTTCATCAAGCACGTCAACTATGCCAGCAACTAGATACTTGTCAACATGAGGGGGCTTTGCTAAACAATCTGGCCAATGCCTATTATCACATCGGCAATTACGATGAAGCCCTGCAGTATTATCTGGCAGCATTGGATATACACCAACAAAACAACAACACAGCCAGCATAGCACGCGCCTATGCCAATATTGCATTGATTTACAAAAGCATCGGCAACTATCGCAAGTCGCTGGAATACACACACAAAGCCATAGCCCTGCAAAAAAAGCTACAACAGAATTTTTATCTCAGCATCAGCTACCTGAATACCGGTAACGCCTATCGGCAACTCAACATGCCCGACAGCGCCCTGTACTATCATAAGGCCGCCCTGGCTATAAGCAACCACCTGCAGGATAGTGTGGGTATAGGTATTGCCTATATGAGTATTGCCAATGTAAAATACAATCAGGAAGACTGGCCCGGTGCCATTGAGAATTATCAGCAAGCGTTAGGTATTTTTCGGCAGTTGGGTATTGTGGCTTATCAAACACAGGTTTTATCCAACATGGCAACCACCTGGTTGCAAGCTGAAGACTATGACCAGGCAGAAGCAACTGCCCTGCAGGCTGAAAAAATGCTGGATGCAGTAGAAGTGAAAAGCACCCACCAGTCGCTGGCTGAAACCCTGTACAATATCTATAAGCAAAAAAAGCAATTTGACAAGGCCCTGCTTTACCATGAAAAATTCAAAGCCTACAGCGACAGCCTGCTCAACCGGGTAAAAGTTCAGGAGATTGCCAGGCTTGAAACCAACCATAAAATTCAAGAACAATACCAGGAAATTGTTCTTTTGAATAAAAACCGGGAGCTGCAGGAACTGGCATTAAGCAAAGCACAAAGCACCCGCCTGGTACTTACTCTGGTATTGGCCATTATAGTGCTGCTGGCCATTGGTCTGGTATATCGCTACCGGCTAAAAGTACGCACCGAAAAAGCCCTGGCCGTAAGCAACCAACAACTGCAAGAACTCAATACAGCCAAAGACAAATTCTTTGCCATTGTTGCGCACGATTTGCGCAATCCGGTCTCTGCCTTTGCCACCCTGACTACCGCCTTGCATGAGAATTATCAGAATCTTAAGCCCAAAGAAATTCAGCACTACCTGGAAAACCTGCATAAGACCGCCCAACAACTGACTAATTTGCTGCACAACCTCCTACAATGGGCCCTTAGCCAAACACGCAAGCTGACACAAAATCCGGTTGTATTCGATGTCAATTCCTTAATCGACAATAATATAAAACTCATAGAAGAGAGCGCCCGCCAAAAGAATATAATCATACAGCGCGAAACACCTCAAACAGCCATTTTGGCCTTTGCCGACCCTAAGATGATAGACCTGGCAATCAGAAATATTTTGTCAAATGCCATTAAGTTTACTCCGGAGGGAGGTCGTATCACTATATCTGCCGAACACGTTGGCGAACAGGCCGCCATCGGAATATCTGATAACGGAATAGGTATGTCGCCTAAAGAGATAAGAAAACTATTCGATTTCTCGCAGAATCCCCCTTCGACAGCACATAGCGCAGCAGGCAAGAGTACTGGTCTGGGGCTGATATTAAGCAAAGAGTTTATTGAAAAGAACAATGGGCGCTTGAAAATCAGTAGCGAACCGGGCAAAGGCAGTATCTTTATCATCTTGTTACCGGTAAACGAGTCTTACAAAAGAAATGAGAAATGAATCGCCCCATTACACTTTATATTATTGATGACCATACCCTGGTAACAGACGGTATAAAAGCCATGCTGGCCGGCAATAACTCGCTGACAGTGGCCGCTTGTTTTAGCAATGGGGCGGACTTTTTCCGTGGCATAAAAATATCCCAACCCGATGTGGCACTAATTGACATACAACTGCCGGATATGTCGGGAATAGAAATTGCCCGGATCTTGAGTGAAACCTACCCGCAAGTGAAAACCTTAATCCTTTCCGCCCTGGAAGACGAAGCCAGCGTAACAGCCGCCATAAAATCCGGAGCCAGAGGATATCTTACCAAAGACTGCCCCAAAGATGAATTAATAAAAGCGGTAGAAAGTGTAATAGCAGGAAATATTTATTTTGGCGAAGGGTTGTCGGAGAGAATGTTCAAGGGTTATCTGCAGAAGCTAACCCGGCAAGAAGTGCCGGATGAAAGCAAAGCGATATTGACAGACCGAGAAAAAGAAGTGGTGCAGCTTTTTGCTGAAGGCTTGCTTTACAAACAAATAGCCGACCGCTTGCAAATCAGCATCAAAACGGTAGAAACCCATAAGGCCAATATAATGCGCAAGCTGGAGATTAAAAACACAGCAGAATTGGTCAAGTATGCCATTCGCCAGAACCTGACGAGCCTTTAGTCTTCACAAGGGCCGTCTGTCCAGCGGGTAACCCCGGCATTTTCGGCATTGCAGGCATTGGCGTAGGTTTTACCATCGCAACCGCATACCGGTTGATACTCCATGGTACACAAGGCATCGGGGTTTATCTTACTTTCATCAATACAGTCGTCATCAATCTTATTGGCGGCACAAGACAGCAAACCGGCCATCAGGAAAAGGGAAAGGATTTTCATGGTAAATATCTTTATCTGCATATTTTCTCCAGTAAAAATATGAATTAACCCGGAAAATGCATTTGAATTTAGTGGATCAATGCTGCCTGAGCAGGTCTTCCAACCGTACCGGTTTGTGCTTTTTCACCCATTCGGCATAGTTGCCGTCAAAGCCCACACGCTCCTGCAGCTCTTTGGTTTTACGCAGGATAAAATCGATTTCTTCATTGGAGTGCGGGGGCTCCTGGGCCAGGGTGGCTTCTATATTATCTACTTTTTTAATGGCATCCTGCTCGATATTGCGGAACAGCTCTTCGTACTTTTCGCCCATAGGGTCGTTGCCGCTGAGGTCGCCTTCCAGGTGCTCTTCTATGATTTTGTCGGTTATCATGCGGCCGTGCTGGCGCGATTCCAAAATATTGCCGCGGCCGGTAACCACATTGCCTACAGCAAACACCTTATCATAGCCTTCTACCCGGCAACCGAACTCCCCGTAAGTCTTGAGCATGTTGCCTTCGATAGGCAGGCTGGGCGTCTCTTTGGGCAGGCTGCCAATTGATGAGATCAGCAACTCAGTACGGAAATCGTAGGTCTCACCGGGTATATCCACCAGCTTGCCGTCAACAATTTCCACGCGCTGGAAGGTCATGCCCTTGAACTGATCGTTTTCCACAATCAGTTTTTTGGGCACACTGCGCGGCTCAAAGTGAAACAAAAACTTTTTCATGTAGTTCTCCAGCAGCTTTTTCGATACTCTGCGGGCTTGCTCTATGGCTTCGGGGCTGCCGTCTTTGCGCGGGTACAGGGGCATGTCTTCAGCATTGCGCCTGTAAAACAAGGTACAAGGCACTATGTCAAGCTCTTCGAGCGTGGTGTCGTGCTCGGCCAGGATTTTGGCTACGCCTTTTTTCTCTATGGTAAAAATATCCACCTCTACTCCCTTGTGCTTGCGCAAGCCCTCCTGCAATAACTCGATCATCACGATCTTGACCATATCGAGCGAGGCCAGCCCACCCCCGACAATGCCGGGGTTATTCACAATCTTGTATTGCGGCCCGTTATAATTGGGCTCGTGCTTGTGGTTAAACCAATATACCAGGTCGTTTTGTTTGATTACCCCTTTGTTGTAAAACTTCTCGATGCCCTCTACCGGAATTTTGCGGTCTTGCCAGGCGCCTATGGCCACGATAATCACCGAAAAGCCCCACTCGTTCAGCAGCTCATCTATGGTAGCGTCTTTGCCCAGCGTAAAGCCCGGCACAAAGCGGATATTGGGGTGCATCAGACGCTGGTCGATGGCGGCCTCCTCCTTATCGCGCAGACCAATATGCCATTTAGGCAAGCCGTCTTCTATTTTGCCGTAAGGTAGCATTTTCTGATCAAACACCACCACCCGGTAGCCCTTTTCGGCCAGCAGCCAGGCCGCCTCCGAGCCGGCTACCGAGCCGCCTATCACCGCTACAAAATGTTTTCCGTAATGATTCATCAACAACAAAAAGTTTTTAGGTTAAAGCCGAATTTAAAAATCAGCCCTTAATATTACTGCAATAATATAGCACCTTTTGTGCAGAAAATCACACAAAGTAGCAGAAAACTGCGCAGGCCGGTAAAATCAAGCCCGGCAGCGGGGATTCTCCAGGCTGGTAGCCACGGCTATTGACGAAAACCTCTATTTTTGTGGCCGATAGCAGGAAATGAAAAAAGCCTTAATATTTACCGGTTTGCTGCTGGCCGCCTCACTGATTTTGGCCGCCTGGCTTTATGGTCCACCGGTGCGCCACTCTAAGTCGCAGGAAGAAGAGCTCCCACAGGTTTTGCTGGACACTTCCCGGGCACAGGACTTTGCTTCCTGGTATGGTTACTTAACCGATGATATGGTGGTGCACCACCAGCGTATCAGGCGTCATGAGTTCCTGGCTACTATTTTGCAGACTCACAATGTGCCTGCTGCCAGTATCCGCCTGCTGGCTGAGCGTGCCAAAGGGGTGTTCGATATCAGAAAGATGGGCGTAGGCAAGCCTTACGAGCTGATCTGCTTTAAGGATAGTAGTTGTACGGCCAAAGCGATGATTTACCACCCCAACGAAGTAGAATATGTGGTCTTCCACCTGCGCGATTCGGTATATGTAAAGAAAGGCTCGCACCAGGTGGTTGTAAGGCAGCAGAGTGCCAGCGGGGTGATTAACCAGTCGCTGGCGGTGAGCATGGCTGATCAGGGGCTGGGACCGCAGCTTACCAACGATCTGGCCGATATTTTTTCCTGGGAAATAGATTTTTTCAGGCTTTATCCGGGCGATAAGTATAAGCTTATATATGAAGAAAAGTTTGTAAATGGCCAGTCGGCAGGCTATGGCATCATCAAGGCAGCCGTGTTTGAGCATGGCGGCAAGCCCTACTACGCCTTTGCTTTCGATCAGGGCGATGGGGTGGAATATTTCGACCCCGAAGGTAAAAGCCTGCGTAAGACCTTCCTGAAATATCCGGTTAAGTTCACCCGCATTTCTTCGCGCTACTCAGGCCGCAGGTTTCACCCGGTACAAAAGCGCTACAAGGCCCACCGCGGTACCGATTTTGCCGCTCCGCAGGGCACACCTATCCGGGCTGTGGGCGATGGGGTGGTACTGGAGGCTCGCTACAACAAATACAACGGCAACTACGTGAAGATTAAGCACAATTCGGTGTACTCTACCCAGTACTTGCACATGGTAAAGATTGCCTCGGGTATCCGCCCAGGGGTAAAGGTAAAGCAGGGTCAGACCATCGGCTATGTGGGGCACACCGGCCTGGCGCGCGGCAACCATGTGTGCTACCGCTTCTGGAAGTACGGTCAGCAGGTAGATGCCCTGAAAGTGGACCTGCCCTCGGCCGCTCCGGTAAAGGAAGAAAACCTGCCGGCATTCCGGGCGCTGGCCGATTCGCTGCGCCAGGCGCTGGATACCATTGCCTACCCCGCCAGCGCCCAGGCAGTAATGGCCGGGGAGTAGGTGGCTGGATTTTGCCTGGCTGCTGAATTTTGGCAAAACAAAATCATCCTTTATATTTGGTTGCCTTATGTTGTCATAACAAACATTGTTAGCAACCATGAAAGAGTCGCTAGGTCAAGTAGTTCTCCCGGTTCTGATCGGGGCGATTTTGGTTGGCGGGGTTATTATGCTGTTACGCTGGAGTTTTGAATACGAAAAGCAACAGGCATTGCAAGCTATTACGGAAACCCCGCTGTATTCGGCATCCGCCCCTACAGACAGCGTGTATAAGTTTTATGGTAAGCTAAAGGCTACCAAACCGGCCGAACTGCCCGGCAAGGGTGAAAAGGTGATTTACGGGTTTTTGAATATTTCTGCTGAGTACGGTGGGCCAGACGGATTGGTCTTGCAGGATGTTTATTGCAACGTTTCGGTGGCAGAAAACGTGTATCTGGAGTTGGCAGATGGTACTACCATACCGTTAGAAATAGGTGAACCACACTCGTTTTATCCTTGTTCCGATGATGTGATTAACGAAAGCAAATTTAAACTAACACAGGATGAATGGTTGAAATCGGCAGAAAGCCCGGACATCACCGTTACCAAGATAGAAGATGACCCCAACACGCCCGGTCAGGATTTTATGGTAAAATATGGTGATCTGAGCTTTACTTTCTATCATGAGCAACTAAAGTGGGTAAACAAAGGCGTGGAATTGCGCAAAAAAGTGCTGCCGGCCGGAGCCGAAGTGGTGGTAGTAGGCCGCCTTACCGAGGCAGGTATTGTTGGTACACCCGAAGAGCCTACTTTGATCTTCCTGGGTAATGAGGCACAAGTAAAGGAAAAGCTGGGGCCGGAAAGTTAGACCGGATAGTGTGGCTTTTTATCGAAAAACACCTTATTCCCATATTCTATTGCCCAATTGTTATCTCATTGTTGTTGGCTGAATATGATACTTATGCTCGGTCAGATACAAATAATACTCGATACCATGATGATAGAAGAAGCTGCTTGCCTGATCGGCAAAATGCTCGTAGTAGTCTTTGCCCGGTGACAGCACGATTGTGGTGCCGGTACGCACATAGTTGCTGCTAGGCACATATGCCGCAGGCGGTTCAAACCCCGGCAGCTTCTGTCTGATGTATTTTGAGGTTAATTCCCCCAGGTATTTTTCATAATAGCGTTGTGCCTTCCTGGCCGGCTTGGCCAGCTTATTATAAATATGCCTGGCAATCACCCTGCGCGGCCAGGGTAGAGCATGCATATTCTGACGTGCCTGCACAAAAGGATTGGGACTGTTGATATCATTTACCGTTTGGATACTCATAGGCATTTGCGGCACCCAGTCGGCTGTATTCACCACCGTAAGCGACCAGCCTGGAGGTATTGCCGTTTCATAGTCGTAAGCAAAATAAACGTTGCCGGGTTTGGGAGCGGCACTGCAATAGGTTTTAAAGCGGATATCCCGGGCCAGCGCCCCCTGCTGCTGTTGATAATACAAATAAGCCGTAAGCAAATAGGCAATGGCGCCCCCCTGGCTATGGCCGGTCAGGATGATATCGCGGATGCCGGCCTGATAAAGTGAGTCTATTCTGGGCCTGATATCACGTACCAAAAAGGCCATACTCACCAACCAGCCGGTATGTACGGCTGCTCGCGGGTGTGCCGCCAGTTGGTAGGCAAAGGTGTCGTTGGCAGCCAGGTGCAAGGTGCCGCTGGCCGGTACCATGGCGGCATACAGGTTGGCCAAAGAGCTGGCCGGCCGGGTAGTAGTACCCCTGATGCTTACCACTGCTATGGTATGCTGGTGATTGACCCACAGCTGCCAACGGTTGTCCAGCCCCATTTCCTGCGAGTGGTAAACCATGTCATAGTGCTGCGGGGCCGGATACTTCCGGTAATATTTTTCATTGTCAGTGGTACGCAAAGCAATGAGCAGCAACTCGCGGTACTCCGCGGCTTCAAAGTGAGGGTGTAAAGGCTGGGCGCTACCAGACAGGCTACCCAGCAAGCCACAAAAGAGCAGCCATATTCCGGTGGTTTTGGCGTTCTTCAACATCAAGCAACTCAAAAAGCCTTGGCTGAACCCCGATCAACGGCAGGTATAGCCGCCATCAATCACCAGTTCGCTGCCGGTCATAAACTTCGACTCGTCCGATACCAGAAACAATATCCCGTAAGCTATGTCGCGCGCCTCCCCCAGGTGCCCTACCGGGTGCAGGGCTTCCAGGCGTTTCTTATAACCCGGATTTTCTTTTTCAAGCTTCTCTATCATGGGTGTCCAGATAAAACCGGGGTGCAGGGAGTTGACCCGGATATTGTCCTGGGCATACATGATGGCATCGTTCTTCGACATCAGGCGCACGGCCCCCTTCGAGGCGGGATATGGCGGCCGGTCGCCTCCGCCTACCAAGCCAAATATGGAGGAAAGGTTAACAATGCTGCCCCCGCCTGTCTTTTTCATATAAGGAATGGCATGCTTGGTGCAGAAAAACACCCCTTTCAGGTTAATCCCCATCACCTTGTCCCAATCGGCCTCGCTAAACTCGTGAGTCTTTTTGTCCGGACCGGTGATGCCGGCATTGTTTACCGTGGCATCAAGCCGGCCGAACTCTTTGTACACCGCCTCATATACCTGCGCCACCTCTTCTTCTTTCGATACATCCAGATGCCAGTATCGGGCAACGCCTCCCGAAGAGTTGATGTCGGCTGCCAGTTTTTCGCCTTCTTCATCCAGAATATCGGTAATGGCCACGCGCGCCCCTTCGGAGGCCAGCAACAGGCAGGTCTCCCGGCCTATGCCCAGGGCGCCTCCGGTTACCACCACAACTTTGTTCTCTACTCTTTTCATATTGTTTTTAACTATAATAAGAACAAATATAATATTTTTTATCCCGGAAAATACCCGTTTGTTGGTTAAAAATGTTCCTCATCCTGCCCGGCAGCTTGCCGGATGGCCGATTGTACCTGAGCGACAAGCTTTTCATTTTCAATCCGTAATCCGATGGCTTCAAATGACTTCCAACGTTTACCTTTTATTTTCAAGTTGATAAATCCCGGGATCCAGCCACTGTACCTTAATAATGACCGGCCGGTTACCATACCCAATAGAAAAACGGTAAAACTCCATTTGCCTTTTTCATAGAAAACATCTTCGATTTTGTCATAGGAATAAAACTTCACCGTAGTGAGAAATGCAGGAAATCTCTTATAAATAATTTTAATGCCGGCTGGTGTGAGCTGCATAAAAAGCCTTGGCACGAACAAGAACAGCAAGACCGCAAGGAAACCTGTAACGCTAAAAAATCCTTGATTTTCCTTATACATATAAACGGCAAAGACCGCCCAACCTAAAGCAAACGCACGAAAAATGAAAGCATGTACCGGCCATTCTTTAAGTTCATACAAAATGTCATCGGGGTTATTGGTAGATTTCATTTTTCCTTAGCGTAATCTATGCTATTTATTTCTTTCACACTCCTTTTGGCAAAAAAACCACAGCCAACCAGCTTATTCCTTTTTTGGATTCAATCCCAGCTCCACCGTTTTCTCCCGGTAGCCCTCCAGGCCGTCAAAGGTTAGTTGCCAGGTATAAATAGCTCCTTGCTGTTTTATCAGTGCGGCACCAATAGCCTGTTCCGGCAGGGGCTGCGCACTGTACACCTGAAAGGTATGAACAGAGCCGGCCGGGCCGCTAAAGCGCAGGCGGTAAGTACCCTCCGCCAGACGGGCGTCCAGCAGCCGGAAGCCTTGCGATTCGTCTCCCGGCTGTGGCTGCGGAGTGAGTGGCAACACGCTTACTCCGCCTTTGTGGACTATGGTCATCTCTCCCGTCCGGTTTAGTTCTACCTCGATCTTCACCTGTACCCAACCCTGTGCGGTGGTATCAATAGTGGCGGTTAGCGGCTGCCCCTGCCAGGTTACGCTGCTTATGTGGGTGCCGGGCGGCAATACGGGCGCCAGCTCCACTTGCAAATGGCCGTCAGTAGCCAGGTGCAACCGGTAGCGGGTGGTGTCCTGGTGGCGCTGCATTTGCAGGCTCAGGCGCTGCTGGCCGATGCGCAGGTTGGTCACCAATAGGCTATCCCACTGCGGGGGCAGTGCCGGGCGCAGGTGCACCTTGCCGGCCACAGCATCGGGCTGGTAGCCCAGCATCCCTTCGAGCAGGGGTTGCAGCGTCAGCGTCTCCGACCAGCACTGGTGGGCGCACACGCCCATGGGTTGATAGCGGGCACCATCCAACACCTCTTCTATGTAGCCCTTGCCCCAAAAACGGCTGATAAGCAAATTGTTATCCACATGCTGGTAGGCTGCCAGGTAGTTGCCGGCTGCATACTCGGCCAGGGCCGTCCAGCCGGTGTAGAGCGGCCATACGCTGCCGGTGTGGTAGCCGCGCGGGTTAAAATGCGGGCTGCCGGCCGGCACAATGCGTACGCCCCAATCGGTGGTGAAATCATTGCTACGCAAGTGCGCCAGCACTTGGGCGGCACGTGTGTTATCCGCCTGACCAAAATATACCGGCAGGGCGGCCATTACCGTCAGGGCCTCGTTGTAACGGCCATCGGGATATTTGCCGTGGTTATAAAACCCTGTGGCGGGGTTCCAGAAATCACGATTGATAATCTGCACCACCTCTTCGGCATCGTGGCGGTAGCGAGCGGCCAGCTCCTCCTCTCCCAGCGTGGCGGCCATATAGTCTGCCGCCTGCAGAGCTGCCGCCCAGCAGCTACTCAGATAAAGGGTGGATTGCGCCCCGTACAAATGGCCGCTTTCCACCCAGCCGTGGCCGACATTCAGGTTGTCAATCAGCTTGTCATGGTTGGCATCGGTGCTGTAGCAGAAGTCGAGAGCCTTTTTGATTTGCGGCCAGTGCTGGCGGATAAAGGCCACGTCCCCGCTATGCTGCAGGTAGCGGCCGGCCAGTAGTACAAACAACGGGGTGGCATCGGCCGCATCGTAGTGCACCACCCCCGAGGTGCTCACTTCGTGAAATATCTTGCCGGAAACATCCTGAAAGTCGAGATAAAACAGCAACTGGTCTTTTACCGTGGCAAAATCGCCATAGTCGAGCAGGGCCAGGCTACTCCACTGGCCGTCACGGCCGAAATACCAGGCATAGCCTGGCCGGCCGCTGACACGCTGGCCGCCATTCCAGCCGTGGGCGGTGGTAGCATAGCCGGCCACCAGGGCACGCCCCAGGCCGGGGGTCTGCACCACAAACATATCGCTGGCCAGCAGGGCCCACAGGTAGGTCTGGTTGAAGGCGGTATCGGGAGTTGTGAGCAGGGCAAGGCTGTCCAGTAGCTGACGACTGTGCTGGCGATTGGCGGCCAGCACCTGTTGCGGCTGCTGACGGGCAGCCTCATAGGCAGCCACCAGGCTGTCGACACTTGTAGAGGTGGCCGCCAGGGTGAGTGTCAGGGAGTCTTTGGGTTGTAAAGAGTAGGTAGCAGCCCCGGTAAAGCCCCAGGAAAAAGGCGGCAGCTCGATACCGGCAAAGGGTATGCGCATTTCCTGCACGGCATTGCCCAGATGGTGCCAGCGCGGGGAGCGCGAGGCGCCCAGCATCAGCCCCATATCGCCTAAAGCATTTTGTAAAACAAAGGCCTGCCGCGGTTCGTCCCAATCATAGTAAATATCTCCGGTGGTGTGCTGCGAGTAGGGCCACATCCTGCGCAGGTTGCTACGGAAGCGCAGGTGTAGCAGGGCGCTATCACGGCCCTGGTATGCGTAGTGTATTACCATTTGCGGCTGCTCGGGGTGCACCACTACGTATTCCTGCAGGGTGGCGCCTGCCAGCCGGTAGCGCCTGACGAACGAGCCGGGCGACACAAACACTTCCGGCTGCAGGTTGCTCAGCCAAATCAGGCTGTCGCCAAGCGTGAGGGCCACCTCATAGTCGCGCAGCGCCATAAACGGATGCGCCCAAATCTCCTCGATGCCCCCCTGCTCCGCACCCATTACCAGCAGCCTGCGGCCACTGGCCTCCAGGTAGTTGTCGCTGCCTGCGGGCAGGTGAAGTTGCGGTTGTAGGGTGGTGGCTGGCGGTGGTTGCCAGGCGGTGGCGGCCGGGCTGGCAGCAGGCAGGCTGTCCGCCAGGGGTTGCGCCTGCACTACCGGATCGGTTTGCGGCCAGTAGTGGCCGGCTGCCGGTTGCTTAGCCAGCAGGTAGTGCAGCACATTATTCATAAACAGATCGAACTGCACTTGTTGGCGGTTGGGCATGTCCAGCCAAATGTACGAGCCGATGCTCAGCGCCCGACCCTGACCGGGTGTGAACTCTATGAGTAAGCGCTTGTCTTCTTTTAGTCTGATATAGGCCCAGTCCACCGCCACTACCCGGCCGTTGGCCGGCTTGTGAAGCCCAAAATAGCCTATTTGCCGGCAGTTGACATCCTCGTGCGGCCCGAAAATAAAAGCCCCGCCATGCTGACCGGTAAAAACAGGGTGTTCCAGAAAAGCATGCAGGCCCATCTTGCGGCCATAGCCGCTATCGCGCGCCAACGTGTAGCCTATCTGTGGCGCTACCGAATCCAATTGTAGGGGCCGTACCTGGCGAGCAGCTTCCTGGGTAAGCAACAAACGGCCACCCTGATGCAGCCAGGCCTGAATAGCACGGGCAGCCGGGGCAGGCAGATCGCGATAGGTAGTGGAATCCTGCTGGTGCAGCCACAACAGGTCGGCCTCTTGCAGATCCTCCAGGTGGCTGTCATCCAGATAGAAAGGTTGGAAATCGGTATGCTCCTGCACCCAGGCATAGGCCAGGCGGGCATCGGGATGGTTGGCAGTGCCCCAGATGCCAATGCGCACCGTAGCAGTGCCCACCAACCAGTAATAAACGGTTATTAACAAAACAAGCAAAAAAAGCAGGGGCAGGCCTGTTTTGTTGGGTTTTATTTTCGCAAAGCGTTTGGTGGCTGACATAATTTTATTTTTAGAAAAGCATCAGAAAATAAAAAGTCTTGGCCAGGCCAGAACCCGGTCGTTTTGGTTATCTTATCCTGAAACAATAAAAATATGGAAATATTGCCAAAGGTTTTTATCCGTGTTAGGAATTATTCTCTACCTCAGCCTGAATAAAAAAACCGCCTGCTTAACGATAAACAGGCGGCTTCAACAAACAGGTTGATTCTGACTAGTTCACTACATAGCCAAACCCTACATTAAATACCATTTGCTCATGCGGGCTGTTGTATTTAATTTGTCCGTTCAGGAAGAACTTATCGCTAAGATAATAGTCCAGACCGGCACCCAGATTAATACCAAATTTATTATCCTTTACCGTGCCATTCAGATTTATTAAACCAATGTTATATTCTGCTTTGGCATAACCGATAGAAAACCCGAACAAGCCATATACATAAAGAGGCGATGAGGTAACAAAATAATAATGGCCGTCAATGTTCAGAGCGCTAGCCTGCAGGCTTATGCCATTGGTAGCATCACCATATGATGACTTAAAAAAGAAGGTGTAATTAAGGCCGGCACTCAGGTTATCCAGAATAAAATAATCGCCACCAAAGGTAAGGCCAAAGCCCAGTTTGTCACCACCATTTTCATCAATGGCTGATTTAGTGCCCATGGCCAAGCCGGCAAATACCCTGCCCTTGCCTTTTTCCTGAGCCTGTGCTACAACAGAAAACATGATTAACAAAGTCAGCGCAACTAGTTTTTGTAAGGTTTTCATAATTATTTGCATTTTAATTCGACATTTGGGGGCAAATAAACAACATATTTTTAAAAAAGCAAATAAAAATCAACGGCCGAAAGATATGACTTTGCTCACCGCCTGACAAGTTCATGCCGGCAACAACTACCCAAATTGCTGAACAATGGGTACCTACTGCAACACCACCTCCACCCGTCTGTTCTGCGCCCGCCCTTCGGCCGTACTGTTGCTGGCTACCGGAGCTACCGGGCCTGCTCCATAGGCTTTGAGTTGGTCAGCCTCTACTGCATACTTACCAATCAGTTCCTGCATCACGGCCTCGGCCCGCGCTTGCGACAGCTTTATGTTATCGGCAAAATCACCGGTGTTGTCGGTATGACCTACTATGAGAAAATGCTGGTCGGGGTGCTCGCGCAGGTAGGTGGCAATGTTTTGTAAGGCGGCTGCCGACTCGGGTTTTACCTCAGCCTCTCCGCTATCGAAATGGATGCCGTAGATAGCCACATGGCCGTTGGCGGCTATTGATTGGCTCATATCCTTAGCGCTCACCAAACCGGTAGCCGCAGCTTCAACCTCTATTACATCCTGGGTGATAAGCGTAACATTGCTGAAATCGCTTATTACTATGGCAAAATATACATCCTGATCTGCCTTATGCCCTTTGGCTACAATTATGGCAATGTGGTTGCCAATCGGATCGTAAGCAAAACCAAATTTGTTCAGATTAAGTTTTTTATAATCACCATAATAATTGAAAGGGAAAACGCCCCCTTGATCAAAATCTTCTCCGGGCTTACCTTCCAGTAAGATCTTATAACCCTTGTCGCGAAAAGCTTTTTCATAGTTTTTCATCACATAGGCCGGATTGTTGTCGGGGGTGGTTGAATACTGGATGCGTATTACCCGGCCCTCCAGCTTCAGGGGGTTGTCATAGTTGGGCCTGGAAATATCATCGTCAAATACCGGCAGTGGGTAGCTGTCCCACTTGGTTACATGGTAGTATTCTATTACCGCATCATCAAAGCGCGACAGCAGGGGGTAGTCCTGGCTGCCTTCTATATCGGTGGTGCGCTGGGCATATAAGTGGGTCATACCTAGCGCTACGCTCAGTATGAAGAGCATTGCTGTTTTATTCATGGTATTGGAATTTAGAAAAATTAAACATACCGGCTCGCTGCCGGCATATATGAGAATAGGAAAAGGAGAGAACCTGCCTGCTTAAAGGCCTAACCTGCCAGGCGGATCAAGGGGTTCTTCAGTAGTCATCTTAGCAAACCGGTTATAGAGGTAAACAGGTGTTTTTTCCTCATGTATGCCAAATGTAAAAGGAGGCTCTATCAAAAAGAATGACCTGAGTCAGATGTAGGATGTGCTAAACCGCCACACGGTCAGGCGGCAGGTATGTCAGGATTTGTGTATTTTAGGGGCTGTTGTCAAAAAAATATGCCGCGCAACCTACTATATACCAGTCTGCTGTGGACGCTTATGTCAATAGCCGGGGTCGCTCCTGCCCAGCCAGGGTTGTTTTATACCAATCACTACAACCCGTCTCTCTATGGTTATGACAACGACAATTTTGCCCTGCTGCAGGACGACCGCCACATGCTGCACCTGGCCAACCGCCAGGGTGTGCTGCATTACGATGGTTATAGCTGGTGGCTTACACCTACCCCGTATGCCATCTATAGCTTATCCTGGTATGATGGCAGCATGTTTGCCGGTGGCCGCCACGGCTTGGGTATGCTTACCCGCAACCGGCCGGGAGAATGGTCGTTCGTGCCGCTGGATAGCTTGCATGGTCATATTACGGCTACAGTTGTGTGGCACGACAGCCTGTATTATCTGGCCGGCAACCTGCTGCTGGCCATGGATGCCCGCCAGCCGCAAAGCATGGATACCCTTTACCGGTCAGCAAGCGAATTGCTTGACCTGACAGCCGGTCCGCGCGGGGTGTATGTAAGTGATCAAGACCGCGGTCTCTTGATCTTCAGGGCCGACAAGCAGGTGCTGCCTGCATCACCTCCCAACGCTATTCTGGCGCGTTTTTCGGCCAGTGGCCGGGCCTTGTATTTTACCGATTCGGCCGGGTTTTACATAAGTCACGGTGCCCGGTTGCAAAAGGTGGTTTACGACAATATTCAGTATCTGCACGACCATGATATTACCGATATTATTTGGGTAAATGACTCGCTGGTAGCCATCGGCACCTTGCCGGGCGGGGTATTTTTTATGAATCCCAATACCGGCCAAACCGTACAGGTTGTTGATTACGATGCCGGTCTGCCCGACAATCAGATCAATGCCCTTTATGCCAATGCTGCCGGTGAAGTGTGGGCCCTGCATCCGGAGGGGTTGTCGCTCATTGCCCCGGAGTTACCCCTGAGCTGCTACCACCACTACAGGGGTCTGCGCGGTAACCTCACCAAATTATTGCCCCATAACGGAAAACTGCTGGTAGGTACCTCACTGGGGCTTTTCCGGTTGGCAAAAAAGCCACAGGTGCGCAAAACCACCTTGTTTTACCGTGTAAAAGTACCTTTGGATAAAACAGAGGAAGAGCATCGCGAAACCGATAAGAAAAGAAAAAAGTTTTTGGGGCTGTTTAACAGGAAAAACAAAAGCACACGTAGCAACCAGCAGGAAAGTAAATTGTATAAATACGAGTATCGCAGGAAGGTAATAGAAGAGGTGGTGTCGGTAAATTACGAATATGAGCAAATAAAAGAAATTGAAGCCAAAACCGAAGATCTGTTGCATTACAACGGCCAGGTAATTGCCGGCACGGTACATGGCATATACTACATTGTCCAGGATTCGGCCGTGCTCATCGACCAGGTACCGGTGCGCGATTTATTTGGTATGCCGGGGCAGAATCTGCTCTTTGCCAGCACCTATGACGATGAAGTACGCACTTACACTTACCGGAGCGGACATTGGGATGCCCTTAACCTGATGGAGGGTTTGCACGATCATATCGAGCAAATAGCCCTTGACCCGCAGGGGGCGGTGTGGCTGTGCGGTATGGACTCGCTTTACCGCCTTGAAATAGAACACAACAGCCTCACCGATGTGGAGGTGTTTGGCATTGCCAATCCGCATTATGAACATATATATTCGGTTAATTATGAAGGTGAAATATTGTTTATCAATTCAACGGGTTATTTCACCTACCGCAACCGGCAGATTGTGCGCTACAAAGAGATAGAAGAGCAGATAGGCCTGCCGCGCAAGTATGTGGTAGGCCAGGATGGCGAACTGTGGATAAATACCGGCCAGGCCTGGTATGGTGCCAATAAAGACATAAAAAACTCGCTTAATTTCCTCAGCCTTTTTAAAGACCCGCAGGCCGTAGCCAGTAGCGACAACCGTACCTTCTGGGTAATCACTTCGGCCAACGAGTTGTATAAAGTAGATGCCGAAAAGGTAGCCCGCTTCAAAGGCAGCAGCGAAGTCTTTCTGAAAGAGGTGCGCGACAACAACGGCAGGGTGGCCTTTGACACAGACCTCGAGGTAAAGCAGGAGAACAGCTCGCTTACTTTTGAATTTGTGGCACCGGAATACACCGGCATCGGCCAGAAGGAGTTTCGCTACCGGTTGCGCAGTGCCGGTGGCAGCCGTTCGCCCTGGTCGGCCTGGTCGCCTGCCAACAATACCATTTCGTACCAGTTTCTGGCGCCAGGCAGCTATATCCTTGAGGTGCAAATGCGCCAGGCACTCGGTGAGGTGCTGGAAGCCAAGCCGTTTCACTTTAAGGTAATACCACCCTATTGGAAAAGACCCTGGTTTTATGTGGGTGAAGTAGTGTTTTTCGGCACTCTGATGCTGCTGTCGATTTACCTGAATAGGGGACGCAAAAAATACACCGTCATCAATCGCCTATTGGGTTTTCTTACCCTTATCCTGATTGTCGAATTTTTTCAGACCATTGCCGAATATGAATTTGGAGTAAATGACTCCCCGGTCATCAACTTTTTCATTCAGGCCTTTATAGCACTGCTCATCCTGCCCGTAGAAGGGGTGCTGCGTAAATGGCTGACGGCCGAAGGCAAGGAGAAAAAATAGCAGATTTATGATGGAAGATGTGTGATTGAAGAGTTCAGAACTTAGGCCGGTTCGCTGCACTGGTTGAGCTGCCTGTCCTGCCTGAGCTGGCTGAGGCTCTCGAAGCCAGGTTCTCGAAGGCATCTGGCTGTTCTGGCTGAGGTACTCGAAGTCAGACACTCAAAGCCAGGTTCCCGAAGCCAACTTATAAAGAAAAGCCCGAAATCCCCGGACTTGTTCCGCCCGCCTGACCCCATTCAGGCAGGGGGTCTGTAGCAGGAAGCACATGAACAAGTCCGGGGGTCAATGTTGAAGCTTCCAGCCTGCCCGACAGCAGGCGGGCTTCGAACTTCCAGGTAAACACTCATTTCCGCTTTTCCGCATTTGCGCTTCCCTCCTTAGTGCCTTTTGCCGTTAGGAATGTTAATAGCAGATCAACGATTGCAGATTTGAGAATTTTACCGGCTTCCGTCATCAGTTCTCAGACCTCTTATCTCCGTCATCCCCCGCGCCCCCTCAATCCCCTAACGGGGAGGCCCCGCTAAGTCTACCTGCGGTAAGGCAGGCTTTGAACTTCGAGCGTCCAGTTCATATCTCTTTTACACTTCTACGCATCCCCGCTTTTCCGCTTATCCCCCTTCACGCTCTCTGCGGTTGAACTTGATGATAGCAGGTTTAAGAACTGCAAGGCTTTCGGCTTCAAGCTTATACCAGCATCTTCACTATTCCCGCTTTTTCCCACCCTAAAAATGATGTAACTTGCAGCGCCAATCAGCAAACCGGTGCAGCGTATAGTTTTTTTCATCTTGATTTACTTGCTTGTGCAGGCCTGCCGCCCGCTGGAGCGCCAGGTACGGCAAATGGCAACCGCGGGACAGTATCATGCCGGGTTTTACCTGTACGATCCGCAGCGCCACAAAGTGCTGGCCGATTACCAGGGCGACAAATATTTCACTCCGGCATCCAACACCAAAATTCTCACCCTGTATGCCGCCCAGCATGTGTTGCCCGACTCACTACCGGCCTTCTACCTGACCCGCGATTCACTGGCCACCTACCTGTGGCCGCTGGGCTATCCGGGCTTTCTGAATCCGGCTGTGGGCGATACGTTTACTTACCAGGTGCTGGCCGCAGCCGATAGCCTGGTGCTTAACCTGCCGGCCACACAGCCTGACCGCTTTGGCCCCGGTTGGTCGTGGGACGACTACAACTACTCCTATATGCCTGAGCGTTCAGCCTTTCCTGTAATGGGCAATATGGCTACTTTTGCTCTTGATTCCCTCACGGGTCGCCTGATGGTTTATCCTGCCTGCCTGGCCGATTCGGTGGTGCTGGACAGCGGCCAGGCCTTTGCCGTGCAGCGGGCCGAATATGCCAACCGGTTTACTGTTACGCTCGATTCCTGCCAGCAGGATTGTCGGGGGCAGGTACCGCTGCGACTCAACAAAGCGACCTTTGTGAAGCTATTGTCCGACACCCTGCATACTCCTGTGGTGCTGGCTACCCTGCCACGCCCCGACAGCGCCCGCCTGTACTATGGCCTACCGGCCGATAGCGTATACAAAGTGATGATGCAGCAGAGCGATAATTTTCTGGCCGAGCAACTGCTCTTGCAGGTAGCCCAGGCTATGTCCGACACCCTCAAGGCGGCCATTGCTATCGACAGTGCGAGCCGGCTGCTGGCTCCGCTGCTGCCCGACTCACTCATCTGGGTAGATGGCTCCGGACTGTCGCGCTACAACATGACCACCCCACGTAATCTGGTGGCTCTCTGGCAGGTGCTGGTCGAAGAGATGGGGCGTGAACGCCTGCTGCCCTTGCTGGCGGCTGGCGGGTATGCAGGCACCATTGCCGATTGGTATGCCCAAAAACCGCCTTATATTTATGGCAAAACAGGCACCCTGCGCCATAACCATGTGCTGAGCGGCTTGTTGCACACCCGCAGTGGGCGTTGGCTGTATTTTGCCTTTATGCACAACCACTACCAAACAGGCAGCACCCCGGTGAAGCAACAAATGGAACGCCTTTTGCAATTAGTCTATGAAAAATATTAAACCATGAAAAAACTTTTTCTTTTCCTCCCATTGTGGCTGGCCATGTACACCAGCCAAAGCCAGACTCCCGACAGCCTTGATATCAAAATCGGTCAGATGCTGATGGTGGGCTTTAGCGGACAGCAGCTCGATCCGGCCGATCCTATTATTCAGGACATTCGCCAGGGGCGCCTGGGCGGGGTCATCCTCTTTGCCAAAAACATTGCCGACACCAACTCGATCATCCGCCTTAAGCAGCTTACCTATGGCCTGCAGGCCCAGGCCCCGGTGCCGTTGTTTATCGCCATCGACCAGGAGGGCGGCCGTGTTAATCGCCTCAAGCCCAAATACGGGTTTCCCAAATCGGTAACAGCCGCTTATCTGGGGGCACTCAACAACCCCGATACCACGCGCTTTTATGCCCAGCTTACGGCCGGCACCCTGGCTGCGATGGGCTTTAACGTCAACTTTGCCCCGGTACTCGACCTGGCGAGCAACCCCGACAACCCCATTATTGCCAAATATGAGCGTGCCTACAGTGCCGACCCGCAGGTGGTAGCCACCCATGCCGGTATTACCATTCGCCAGCACAGCCGGCTCAAAGTAATTACGGTAGGCAAGCATTTCCCCGGGCATGGCAGCTCGCAGCACGACACCCACAAGGGCATGGCCGATGTTACCGATACCTGGCAACCTAACGAACTCTTTCCATATGATTCACTGATCAGGGCCGGCTTACTGCATGCTATTATGTCGGCTCATATTGTTAACCGCCAGCTCGACCCGGCCGGGCTGCCCGGTACTTTGTCGCAGCGTATGCTCGACAGCCTGTTGCGCCAGCAGCTTGGCTTCAAAGGGGTGGTGTTTAGCGATGATATGCAAATGCACGCTATCACCAAGCATTACGGCCTCGAAAAGGCCATAGAGCTGGGTCTGAATGCCGGCCTGGATGTGATTATCTTCTCCAACAACATACAGGGCTCCGAAGAACGTACGGTGGATGCCGTGCACCGCATAATCCGCCAACTGGTGGAAGAAAGGCGTATCTCCAAAGAGCGCATTGAAGCCTCATATCAACGTATCATGCAACTTAAAAGAGCTTTTCTATATGAATAACCTGACAAACATAGCGGTGTATTGCGGCTCCAGCCTGGGCAGGCAACCGGTATATCGCCAGCAGGCCGAAGCGCTGGGCCTGGAGTTGGTAAGACGCGGCATAAATCTAATCTACGGGGGCGGCAATATCGGCCTGATGGGTGTGATTGCCAATACGGTACTGCAGAAGGGTGGACATGTAACCGGAGTGATACCGCACTTTCTCAACAAAAAGGAGGTCGGCAATCTGGATGTTCAGCAATTGATACTGGTGGACTCCATGCATGAGCGCAAGCAGCGCATCAGTGAGCTGGCCGATGCCTTTATTGCCATGCCGGGCGGCCTGGGCACCCTGGAAGAAGTGGCCGAAATGCTCACCTGGTCGCAACTGGGCCTGAACCGCAAGCCTGTTGGCCTACTCAATGTGGCCGGGTATTATGATTTGTTTTTACAGCATTTTGATAAAATGATGGAAGAAGGCTTTATGAAGCCGGTGAACAGAAAGATGCTGGTGGACGACCCTGATCCGGCCGCTCTTATCGAAAAACTATTAGCTTACCAACCGGTGGCCATTCCAAAATGGTTGCAGGCCGACCAAACCTGATGGCAGAAAGCAGACTATTTTGTAAATTCACCACCAAAGATATTTTGCTATGAAAAAGTTCTCGCTACTCTTGCTTGCCCAGTGGTTATCCACTGCCCTCCTGGCTCAGACACCCCATACACACCTGCCCGACCGCAGCATCGATTTCCCTGATGTGCCGGGCTACCTGACCCTCACGGCCGATTTGCATCAGCATACGGTGTTTTCCGATGGTGAGGTGTGGCCGACCATCCGGGTGGCCGAGGCCCTGCGTGACAGCCTCGATGTGATAGCCGTAACCGAACACCTGGAGTATTTGCCCCACCGCGATGATATTCCGCTACCCGACCATAATCGTGCCTATCACATTGAGAAAGAGCGGGCCGAAAAAACCGGCCTGCTGGTAATACCCGGTTCGGAAATAACCCGCAGCATGCCACCCGGCCATGCCAACGCCATCTTCATAACCGATGCCAATAAAATAAAGACTGATAAGGTGATGGACGCCTTTAAAGAAGCCCACGCCCAGGGGGCCTTTGTGTTCTGGAACCACCCCAACTGGACAGCCCAGAAAAGGGATGGCATCGCCAGCCTCACCAAAATGCACCGCAAACTGATAGACAAAGGCTATATGCAAGGCATAGAAGTGGTTAACGACAAAACATACTCGGAAGAAGCCCTGCAGATTGCCCTTGACAACAACCTGACCATCATCGGCACCTCCGACATTCACGGACTGATAGACTGGGAATATCAGGTGGCGCGTGGCGGCCACCGGCCGGTGACGTTGATCTTTGCCAAAGAAAAATCACTGGAGGCGGTAAAGGAAGCGCTTTTTGCCAGGCGCACGGCCGTGTGGTTTAACAATACCCTCATTGGCCGCGAAGAAATGCTGCTCCCTTTGCTGAAAGCCTCGATAAGCATCGAGCGGACCAACTGGCTGGAGGATTTTCGCGGTACTACCGAGGTGGCTGAAGTGGTGCTGCGCAATGATTCGGATGCCGCCTTCCTGCTCTATAACAAAAGCCCGCTTACCTTCCATGCCCATGACGATGTGGTGATGCTGGAGCCGCACAGCCTGACCACCATACTGGTGAAGCCGGGTAGTGGGGTGAACGCGTTTACGCTTGCTTTTACCGTACTCAATGCCGTAACCGCCCCCAATACCCATCCGGATATCAGTTGGCAGGTGCAGCTTTAAGAATGTTGCCCTCGTTTACCTTTGTTTAAGCTCGCGCTTGATGTTGGCAATGGTATTGCGTAGAGCCTCTTGCCAGGTTTCATCGGCATCCCATTGCTTGCCTAAGTAAACATTGCCGGTTTTCAGGTTTTTGATATAATATTTATACACCGGGGCCTTGATGGGAATATAGCGCATGGTAGGCTTGCCCTTTACTACTTTGGGAGTGATGTAGTACTCTTCCTCTTCATCTACCGGGTAATTGAGCAGTCGCCTCACTGAGATACCTGCCGTATGAATATTGTACAGCACATAGGTATAACCGGCTTTTAGCAACTCTTCTTCGCTGGTCCCCGGCTCTACCAGGCCGTACTCAAATGGGTATTCACCCATAATCTGCGCCAATTCGGTATTAAAACGCACCGACTGCTCAGCCGCCTGCTGGCGCCAGTTGCTTACGGCTGTGTTGACCAGGCCCCCGGGACGCTTGCCCGGCAGTTGTCCGGAGGCAAACTTAGGCACCGCCAGCTTACCCAGCTTCAGGTCGGTATAGTAAGACTCCACCCGCTGCCCGCTGATCAGCGGCACATCATTGAAGTACTCCGGCACCTCGGCAATCAGCAGGTTGTTGCTGGTTTGTTTATTGGCAGCGCGAGCCAGTTTCTCCAGGGCTTTCTTCAAAGACTTGCTGGTGGTTTTCCAGGCTGTCTGGCCCTCGGTCATCAAACTGGGCTGACCGTTGAAAGGGGTGGCCAGCAGCAAATAAACCATATTGCCTTTTTTGTTCAGCTCCGATTTTACAATAAGCAACAGGTTTTTTATCTCGCGTTGTTGCCAACTGCGGGCAAAAGCGGCCCGCACTTCCGGGCCACTATAC